>NZ_JBSFBM010000121.1:0-18074 GCF_053592955.1 Micromonospora sp. NPDC002411
CTGACCGGGCCTGTTCAGCGGTCATCGGCTCGGCGTGGCTGGAGACGTACCAGTGGTAGTCGTCGTCGAGCAGTCGTCGGACCAGGCCCAGGTCGCGATCACGCCCCGGCGGCAGGGCCTCAGAAGCCGCGGGCCAGCCGGTAGTAGGCCTGGTTCCAGCGCAGCTCGTCGGCGAAGCGGCGGGTCTGGGTCTCGGCGTCGATGACGACCAGCTCGGTACGGCTCATCTCGGCCAGGTCGTGCAACTCCTCCACCCCCACCGCCTGCGACAGCACCGTGTGGTGCGGTGCGCCGGCGGTGATCCACGCCTCGGCCGAAGCGGGCAGGTCCGGTCGCGGGCGCCAGACGGCGCGGGCCACCGGCAACCGGCGCAGCGGCTGCGGCGGGGTGACCACGTCGATCTCGTTGGCGACCAGCCGGAAGCGCTCCCCCATGTCGGCCAGGCCGAGCACGACCGCCGGGCCGGGTGCCGCGTCGAAGACGAGCCGGACCGGGTCCTCCCGACCGCCGATGCTCAGCGGGTGGATCTCCGCGTTCGGCGTGTCGGACGCGATCGTCGGGCAGACCTCCAGCATGTGGGCGCCGAGCACCAGCTCCTCGCCCGGGGTGAGGTCGTAGGTGTAGTCCTCCATGAACGACGTGCCGCCGTCCACGCCCACCGACATCGCCTTGAGGGTCCGGACCAGCACCGAGGTCTTCCAGTCCCCCTCGCCACCGAAGCCGTAACCGTCGGCCATCAGTCGCTGCACGGCGATGCCGGGCAGCTGACGCAGGCCACCGAGGTCCTCGAAGTTCGTCGTGAAGGCCCGGAACCCACCCTCGTCCAGGAAGGCCCGCATGCCCAGCTCCAGCCGGGCCGCGTACCGCAGGGAGTCGTGCCGCTCGCCCCCGGACAGCAGCTCCGCGGCGACGCGGTACGTGTCCTCGTACTCCTTGACGAGGTCGTCGACCTGCGCGTCGGTGACCTGACCGACCACCTCGACCAGGTCGTTGACGCCGTAGGTGTTGACCGACACCCCGAACCGCAGCTCCGCCTCGACCTTGTCGCCCTCGGTCACCGCCACGTCGCGCATGTTGTCGCCGAAGCGGGCCAGGCGCAGCGACCGCATCGCCGACCAGCCGAGCGCGGCACGGGCCCACGCACCGACCCGGGCACTCACCCGCGGGTCGCTGACGTGCCCCGCGACCGTCTTGCGGGCCACACCGAGACGGGTCTGGATGTACCCGAACTCACGGTCGCCGTGGGCGGCCTGGTTCAGGTTCATGAAATCCATGTCGATGTCGTTCCACGGCAACAGGACGTTGGCCTGCGTGTGCAGGTGCAGCAGCGGCGTCTGCAACGCGTCGAGCCCGGAGATCCACATCTTCGCCGGCGAGAAGGTGTGCATCCACGCGATGACCCCGATGGCGCCCTGTGCGGCGGCGTCCCGGCAGACCTGCAGGATCTCACCACTGTTGGTCAGGACGGGCTTCCAGACCACCCGGGCGGGAATCTGCGGCGAGTCGTCGAGCGCGGCCGCGATCTGGCGAGACTGCTCGGCGACCTGCCGGAGCGTCTCCTCGCCGTACATGCCTTGGCTGCCGGTGAGGAACCAGATCTCGGGTGCGTTGTGTGGTGCCATGGGGTTGCCTTCCAGGAGAGGAACGGTCACTTGTAACGGATTCCGATGAGGCGCTGGAGGAGGATGAACGCGAACAGCAGGCCGCCGATCACGATCTTGGTCCACCAGGAGTTCAGGCTCCCATCGAAGGTGATCAGGGTCTGGATCACGCCCAGGACGAGCACGCCGAGCACAGTGCCGAAGGCGTAGCCGCCGCCCCCGGTGAGCACCGTGCCACCGATGACGACGGCGGCGATGACGTCCAGCTCCATGCCCACCGCGATCAACGGCGCGCCGGACAGGGTGTAGAAGGACAGCAGGATTCCGCCGATCGCCGAGCACAGACCACTGATCGTGTAGACCGCGATCCGGGTCCGCCCCACCGGCAGGCCCATCAGCAGAGCCGACTGGGGATTGCCCCCGATGGCGTACACGTTGCGTCCGAGCCGGGTGTAGGCCAGCGTGTACGCGGCGACGGCGACCACGACGAAGGCGATCAGCACGCTGATCGACACGAAGTTGCCCCGAGGATCGCCGATACGCTCCTGCGACATCCTGGTCCAGAACCCGTCGGTGATCGGGATGGACGAGTCGGAGATGAACGTGCACATGCCCCGGGCGAAGAACATCCCGGCGAGCGTGACGATGAACGGCTGGATCTCGAAGAAGTGGATGACGCAGCCCATCAGCAGGCCGAGGGTCGGCCCGATGAGCAGGGCGATGACGAGCACCAGCGCCGCCGGCAGACCCTCCTGGAGCAGCCAGGCCGACACCATGGCCGTCATCGCGACGACCGAACCGACCGACAGGTCGATACCGCCGGTGAGGATCACGAAGGTCATCCCGATCGCGACCACCAGCAGGAAGCTGTTGTCGATGAAGACGTTGAAGATGACCTGGACGTTCGAGAACGCCGTGTACTGGGACACGCCGATGCCGTACATGACCAGCAGCAGGGCGAGCGTGGCCAGGACCGGTATCTGCCGCCGTGGCAGCCGGAACCGGGTACGCCCAGCGGTGAGCGATCCAGTGGTCATGCCGGCACCTGCTCCTTCGGCTTGTCGGCAGTGGTGGTGGGCGGCGGGACGCTGCGCCGACGGCGGGCGAACCGGGCCCGGAAGGCCGGCGCCTGGACGAGGCAGACGACGATGACGACGACCGCCTTGAACAGCAGCGAGGTCTGCGGCGAGATGTCCATGGCGTACACGGTGGTGGTCAGGGTCTGGATGATCAGCGCGCCGAGGATCGTGCCGCTGAGGAAGAACCGGCCTCCCGCGAGGGACGTGCCGCCGATGACGACCGCGAGGATGGCGTCCAACTCCACCCAGAGACCGACCGCGTTGCCGTCGGCACTCGAGACGTTGGCCGTCATCATGAAACCGGCGACCGCGGCGCAGGCGGCGCTGATCACGTACGCGAGGAAGATGACCCGGCCGGAACGGATGCCGGCGAGTCGACTCGCCTCCGCGTTACCGCCCACCGATTCGACGATCATGCCGAGGGCGGTGCGTCGGGTGAACCCGGCGACGACGAGCGCCGCGGCGAGGGCGATGAAGATGGCCAGCGGCAGGGTCAGCAGGTGGCCCAGCCCGATCGCCCGGAACGGCCCCGAGTTGATGGTGATGATCTGACCCTGGGTGATCAGCTGGGCGAGGCCACGGCCCGCCACCATCAGGATCAGCGTGGCGATGATCGGTTGAATCCCGATCACGGCCACCAGCACCCCGTTCCAGGCGCCGAGCACCAGTGAGATCGCCAACGCCAACGCCAGCGCGGTCAGCACCACTGTGAGGCTGTTCTGGTCGGGCTGCTTGCTGATGTACATGCAGGCGACCGCGCCGCTGATCGCGCAGAGCGAGCCGACCGACAGGTCGATGCCCCCGGTCGAGATGACGAGCGTCATGCCCAGCGCGACCAGGATCAACGGTGCGCTCAGGCGCAGGATGTCGATCGGTGTGCCGTACAGGTGCCCGTCCTTGAGCTCGATGGACAGGAACCCGGGGCGGTAGATCGTGTTCGCGGCGAGCATGACGACCAGCACTGCGGCGGGCCAGAACAGCCGGTGACCGGTCACCGCCCGGTAGCGGCCCGTGGTGGCGCTCATCGGTCTGCCTCCTGGTGGGACCCACTGGCAATGGTCTGCATGATGCGATCGGCGTCCAGGCTCTCGTCGTTGGCAAACTGAGCGACCATCTGCCGATCCCGCATGACCGCGACCTTGTGGCTGAGACGCAGCACCTCCTCCAGCTCGGCGGAGATGAACAGCACCGCCATCCCGCCGTCGGACAACTGGGTCACCAGCTTCTGGATCTCGGTCTTCGCGCCGATGTCGATGCCCCGCGTCGGTTCGTCGAGGATCAACAGCCGTGGCTCGGTGATCAGCCACCGGGCCAGCAGCACCTTCTGCTGGTTGCCGCCGGACAGGTTGCGTACCGGCACCTCCGGGTCCGCGGGCCGGATGCTGAGCGCCTTGATGTACTTGTCAACCAGCTCGTCCTGGCGGCGGCGCGGGACCGGTCGCAGCCAGCCACGGGCGGCCTGCATGGCGAGGATCATGTTCTCGCGGACCGACAGGTCCCCGACGATGCCCTCCGCGCGGCGGTTCTCCGAACAGAAACCGACGCCCTGCTCGATGGCCTGGGCGGGGGTACGCAGACTGCTCGCCGTGCCGTCGACAGCGACCTGACCACCGTCGGTCCGGTCGGCGCCGAACAACAACCGGGCCACTTCGGTACGCCCGGAGCCGAGCAGTCCGGCCAGGCCCACCACCTCGCCGGCGTGGATGGTGAGGCTGAACGGCTCCACCGCGCCCGCCCGGCCGAAGTTCGACACCGACACCAGGGGGGTGCCCTCCTCCACCGCGGCCAGGTCCCGCCGGGAGTGCTCCTCGATACCCTCAAGGACGTCGAGCTCCTTGCCGATCATCTTCTCGACCAGGGAGAGCTGGGGCAGCTCGGCGGTCAGGTACTCGCCGACGAGACCACCGTTGCGCAACACGGTGATCCGGTCGGCGATCTCGTAGACCTGGTCGAGGAAGTGGGTCACGAACAGGATCGCGATGCCCTCGTCGCGCAATTGCCGCATGATGCGGAACAGCTGCGCCACCTCACCGGCGTCGAGGCTGGACGTCGGCTCATCCAGGATCAGCACCCGCGCCTTGATGTCGATCGCGCGGGCGATGGCGACCATCTGCTGGATCGCCAAAGAGTACGAGCCCAGTGGCGCGCTGACGTCGAGGTCGAGGTCGAGGCGGGTCAGCAGCTCCCGGGCCCGGCGGCGGACCTCTCCCCAGCGGACGGCGCCGAGGAGCCGGGGCTCGCGGCCGATGAAGATGTTCTCCGCCACCGACAGGTTGGTGCAGAGGTTGACCTCCTGGAAGACCGTGCTCACCCCGGCGGCGGTCGCCTGCATCGGTCCGCTGAAGGACACCGGCTGCCCGTCGAGGGTGATCGTGCCGCCGTCGGTGTCGTAGACGCCGGTCAGCACCTTGATGAGGGTCGACTTACCGGCGCCGTTCTCGCCCATCAGGGCGTGCACCTCGCCGGGAAAAAGCCGGAAATTGACGTCGTGGAGTGCGCGCACCCCGGGGAAGGACTTGCTGATCCCGGTCATCGTCAGAACCGGACGGCTATCCGTCATCCCATCAGACCTCTTCTGGGTCGTCGACACGGAGGGGCCGCTGCGCTCCCGTGCGCCCGCCCGGTCATCCGGGCGGGCGTGGCACGGGGTGGTCGCGGGCCATGCCCGGTCCGTTGCGGGTAAGGGGACGACGCGGCGGGGCCGCCACGCGAGCGCGGCGACCCCGGCGTCGATCAGTACTTACGGTTGGGCAGCGCTTCCTTGGCCTGCTCCTGGGTGAAGGTGGTCTCCTCGGTCTCGATCCGAGCCGGGACCGTCTCGCCGGCGTGCACCTTCTTGGCGAGGTCCATCAGCTGTGGGCCGAGCAGCGGGCTGCACTCCGCGATGAAGTTGAACTTCCCGTCGGCGAGCGCCTGCATGCCGTCCTTGACGGCGTCGACAGTGATGATGGTGATGTCCTTGCCCGGCACCTTGCCGGCGGCGGTGATCGCCTCCAGCGCGCCCAGACCCATGTCGTCGTTGTGCGCGAACAGCACGTCGATCTTCGGGTTGGCCTTGAGGAACTGCTCCATGACCTGCTTGCCGCCGGCCCGGGTGAAGTCACCCGGCTGCGAGGCGATGATCTTCAGGTTCGGGTTGGCGGCGATCGCCTCACCGAAGCCCTTCTTGCGGTCGTTCGCCGGCGCCGCACCCGTGTTGCCCTGCAACTCGACGATGTTCACCGGGCCCGAGGCGGTCTTCTTCTGCTCGACCAGCCACTCACCGGCGAGCCGGCCCTCCTTGACGAAGTCCGAGCCGAGGAACGTCTTGTACAGCGTCTTGTCGGCCGAGTCGACCGAGCGGTCGGTCAGGATGACCGGGATGCCGGCGTCCTTGGCCTCCTTGAGCACGGTGTCCCAGCCGGACTCCACCACCGGCGAGAAGGCGATCACGTCGACCTTCTGCTGGATGTAGTTGCGGATCGCCTTGATCTGGTTCTCCTGCTTCTGCTGCGCGTCATCGAACTTCAGCTCGATGCCCGCAGCGGTCGCGGATTCCTTGATCGAGGTGGTGTTCGCGGTACGCCACCCGCTCTCCGCACCGACCTGGGAGAAGCCCATCGTGATCTTGCCGTCGTCCTTGGACCCGCCGCCCCCGGTGTCGCTGTTGCCGCAGGCCGCCACGCCGCCGACCAGCAACGCGCTGGCGAGGACCGCGACAGCGCGCCACCGAACGGACTGCGTTCGCATCTTTCCCATCGAATCTCCTTGGCTGGATGTGGTGGGTAACCGCGTCGGCCGTCGAAGAACCCGAAGAACGGCGTACGCGGGTGGTGCGTGCTGGTGCGTGGTGGTGCAGACCGGCGGGTCCCGATGATCGGGGAAGAGTCAGGAACCCGCCGGTGCGACTGGTTGTTGACCGTAGACGTTCTGGTAGCGGTCGTAGAGGGCGTCGATGTCGGCCTGTGCCATCGGAACCGGCTGGCCGAGGGTGTGGGCCAGGTGCGCGGTACGGGCCACGTCCTCGCACATGACCGCCGCCTTGACCGCCGCGCGGGCGTCGCGGCCGATGGTGAACACGCCGTGGTTGCGCATCAGCACCGCGGGCGAGCGGTGACCGGAGAGCGTGGCGACGATGCCCTTGCCGATGTCGTCGCCGCCGATCAGCGCGAACGGACCGATCGGGATCTCCCCGCCGAACTCGTCGGCCTGCGCGGTGAGATGGCAGGGGATCGACTCCCCGCACGCGGCCCAGGCGGTGGCGTACGAGCTGTGCGTGTGCACCACACCGCCGACCTCGGGCATGGCCCGGTAGACGTAGGCGTGGGCGGCGGTGTCGCTGGACGGCGCGAAGTCGCCCTCGACGAGTACGCCGTCGAGGTCGCACACCACCATCGTGTCCGCGGTGAGGTCGTCGTAGCTCACCCCGCTCGGCTTGATCACCAGCAGGTCCTGGCCGGGGACCCGCGCGGAGACGTTGCCGGACGTCCAGGCGACCAGGTTGTACCGGGTCAGCTCGCCGTGCAGGCGCGCGACGGTCTCGCGCAGCTCACGGATCTGTCGGGTCACCTCGGCGTTCACGCGACCACCTCCAACACGGTCTCGGGTGTGGTCGCGGCGCTGTCGACCGCCGCGTTGCGGATCGCCCGCAGGCGCATCATGACGTCGTTGCCACCGCGACCGAAGTGGTCGTGCAGCGCCCGGTACTCGGCGTAGAGGGCGTCGTAGGCGCGGGCCCGCTCGGGGTCCGGGCGGTAGACGGCCTCGTGCACCCGACCCATCGCCTGCGACGCCTCGTGGACCGAGGGGAACTCTCCGGCGGCGACGGCGGCGTGGATCGCCGATCCCAGTGCCGGCCCCTGCGCCGAGGCGATGATGTTCAACGGTCGCCTGGTCACGTCGGCGTAGATCTGCATCAGCAGCGCGTTGTTGGTGAGACCACCGGCGATCACCAGGTCGTTCACCGGGACGCCGGCCTCGACGAAGGCCTCGATGATCATCCGGGTGCCGTACGCGGTGGATTCCAGCAGCGCCCGGTAGATGTCCTGCGGCCGGGTGGCCAGGGTCATCCCGACGATCATCCCGCTGAGGTCGTGGTTGACCAGCAGGGACCGGTTGCCGTTCCACCAGTCCAGCGCGATCAGGCCGTGCGCGCCGACGGGCTGGCTCGCGGCCAGCTCGGTGAGGCGTTCGTGCGAGTCGGAGCCGGCCGGGGCCGCGTGCTCGACGAACCAGCCGAAGATGTCCCCGACACCGCTCTGCCCGGCCTCGTAACCCCATGCGCCGGGGCTGATCCCGCCGTCCACGACACCGCACATCCCGGCCACCTCGGCGACCTCCGCGCCGTTGACCACGTGGCAGGTCGAGGTGCCCATGATGGCGACGAGTCGGCCGGGCTCCACCGCCTGCGCGGACGCGGCGGTGACGTGCGCGTCGACGTTGCCGACGGCCACCGCGATCCCCTCCGGCAGGCCGGTCCAGGCGGCGGCGCGTGCGGTGAGCGAGCCGGCTCGGGCGCCGAGGGGCAGCAACGGGCCGTCCAACTTGGCCACGAAGTCGCCGAAGCCGGGGTTGAGCGCGGTCAGGAAATCCTCGGAAGGGTACTGGCCGTCCTGCAGGATGCCCTTGTAACCAGCCGTGCAGACGTTGCGGGTCTCGGTGCCGCAGAGCTGCCAGACGATCCAGTCGGCCGCCTCGATGAAACGCTCGGCACGGTGGTAGACCTCAGGGTCCTCCTCCAGGATCTGGAGCCCCTTGGCGAACTGCCACTCGGCGGAGATCTTGCCGCCGTACCGGCCGATCCACGGCTCTGCCCGCTCGTGGGCCAGCGCGTTGATCCGGTCGGCGTGCGGCTGCGCGGCGTGGTGCTTCCACAGCTTCACCCAGGCGTGCGGTCGATCGCGCAGCTCGGGGTCCTCGCAGAGCGGGGTGCCGTCGGCGCTGGTCGGCAGCACCGTGCAGGCGGTGAAGTCGATGCCGATGCCGACGACCGCGGCAGGATCCACCCCGGCAGCGGACAACGCCGCCGGAACGGCGTACCGCAGCACGTCGCGGTAGTCCTCCGGGTTCTGCAGGGCCCAGTCCGGGGGTAGCTGTCGACCTCCCGGAAGCGCCGTGCTGATAACTCCGTCGCCGTACTCGTGCACCGCGGTCCCCAACTCGGCACCATCACCGACACGGACCACCAGAGCTCGCCCGGACAGGGTGCCGTAGTCGACACCGACGACATAGCGGTCGCCTGCTCCGTCCACACGGTTCATGTTCACCTCCACCGTTAACGGGGATAGTGTTAACGCTCACATCAACCCCCGTCAAGACATCCACCCGCAACAGCTCCGTAACGGAACAGCGAAGGCGGGCCAACTGGGGCGCGTCGATAACGGATCGGCACAAAGCGCGCAAATGTGGTGCCGACCACGGCACGCAGGCCTCTCACGGAGTGCTGCGCGGATCGAGCGTCGACCGGAGACACCTCGGCAGGCCGGGCGACAGGCACAGCCCGTCGGACGTCGCGAGTCGATCATCCGACTGCGACAGTGTCGCGCCCGATCATGATGTCAGCGATAACATCATCGAGGCACCCCGCTTCGACGGCCAGATCCGCGAAACGGCCGCAGCCGACCGCGTTGGCTCATAGCTGAGCATTTCGGCGGATCCCGCGGGGCAACGCGACAGTCGTGTTATCGATAACATTCGACGTTTCGGAAGCCGCCGTGCCGCGGGGCCGGGTTGATCCACTCGCGTTCTGTGAAGTCGCGGGGTCCGAGGCGCGTCGACAGGCCGATTTCCTGCAATCCGAGTCGATCATGCGCTCGCGGCGCGTGCACGGCACGCGCGCAGGACAGCATGCCGCGAACACGGACAGCCGGCGGCCCGGCCCGGTGGGCCGAACCGCCGGCTGTCGGCGCGCTGCCGAAACGTCGGGCACCGGTCTGATCAGGCAGCCCGGTTGCGGTTGTAGAGGGTCTTGGCCCAGAAGAAGCACGCGACGGTGATGACGGCACACCAGACGACCGCGATGATCCCGTTGGCACCGATCCCGGTGCCGAGGAGCAGGCCGCGCAGGGTCTCCATGACGGGAGTGAAGGGCTGGTACTCGGCGAACCACCGGACCACAGTGGGCATGGAGTCGGTCGGGACGAACCCGCTGCCCAGGAAGGGCAGGAGGATCAGTGGCATGGGCAGGTTGCTGGCCGTCTCGACACTGTCACTGACCAGGCCGAGAGCGACCGACAACCAGGTGAGCGCAAAGGTGACCATGGCGAGGACACCGACCGCGGCCAGCCACTCGACCGGGTTGGCGGTGGGTCGGAACCCGACGAGCAACGCCACACCGATGACGGCCGCGAGGCTGAGCAGAGTCTGCACGAGGCTGCCCAGGACGTGACCGGTGAGGACCGACGGCCGGAAGATCGCCATCGTCCGGAACCGGGCGATGATGCCCTCGGTCATGTCCATCGCGACCGAGATGGCGGTGCCCTGCGCCGCGCTGACCACCGTGATGAGCAGGATGCCTGGGGTGACGTAGTTGGCGTACTCCGAGCGGCCGCCGGACGGCCCGAGCCCGGCGCCGAGCGTACCGCCGAAGACGTAGACGAAGAGCAGCAGGATGATGACCGGAATGCCCATGAGCAGGAAGGTCATCGACGGGTAGCGGCGCATGTGCAGGAGGTTGCGCCGCAGCATCGTGCTCGAGTCGCGGACGGCGAGGGAGAGGGTGCTCATCGCGCGGAGGCCCTTTCGTGGTCGGGTCGGCCGGCGCGGGTGTCGGGCTGACCGGTGAGGGTGAGGAAGACATCGTCGAGGTCGGGGGTGTGCACGGAGAGCCCGGCCACCGTGATCGAGGCGCGGTCGAGCTGGTCGAGCAGGGACCGCAGCGCCCCGACCCCGCCGTCGCTCGGCACCTGGAGGGTGAGCGCGGCGTCGTCCCGGCTGGCGACCGGCAGCGCACGGGCGGCCGAGGCGAGCCCTTCCTGGTCGGCGAACTGCAGCACGACGTGGCCTCCCGGGATGAGCCGCTTGAGCTCACGCGGCGTGCCCTCGGCGATCAGCCGGCCGTGGTCGAGGAAGGCGACGCGGTCGGCGAGCTGGTCGGCCTCCTCCAGGTACTGGGTGGTGAGCAGGATGGTGACGCCCTCGGCGACGAGGTTGCGGATGATCTCCCACATGGCGCGGCGGCTACGCGGGTCGAGGCCGGTGGTCGGCTCGTCGAGGAAGATGACGCGGGGCTCACCGACCAGGGTCATGGCGAGGTCGAGCCGTCGGCGCATCCCACCGGAGTACGTCGACACCGGCTTGTCCGCCGCGTCGGCCAGGTCGAACTGGTCGAGCAGCTCGTCGGTCCGTCGCCGGCCGGACGCCTTGTCCAGGTGGCGCAGGTCCGCCATCAGGTTCAGGTTCTCCCGACCGGTGAGCAGGTTGTCGACGGCGGAGAACTGGCCGGTGACGCCGATCAACTCGCGGACCGCGTCGGGATTCCGCTGCAGGTCGTGGCCGAAGACGCGGGCCTGCCCGCCGTCGGCGTTGACCAGGGTGGAGAGGATCTGCACGGTGGTGGTCTTGCCGGCGCCGTTCGGGCCGAGCAACGCGAAGATGGTTCCCTCGGTGATCATCAGGTCGATGCCGTCCAGCACGACCTTGTCGCCGTAGGACTTCCGCAGGTCGGTCGCGACGATCGCGGGCTTCGTGGAGCTGGTCATGGTCTCCTCTTTGCGGTCGGTGGGTGGCGGGTCAGGCGCGGCGGATCATGATGTCGCCGTAGGAGGTGTTCGCCCGGACCTCGACCGTCTCGTCGGTCTGCGCCGGGCTGTCGGTGCTCTCCAGGGCGTTGTGCACGCGACCGTGCTTGGAACTGACGTCGAGCCAGGCAGCGGTCCCGCGGCGGATGCCCACCTCAATGGCCCCGTACGAGGTGTTCAGGTCGATCGCCCCCCGGACGACCTCACCCAGCCGGAGGTTGCCGTATGCGGTGCGTGCCGTCACCGAGCCCGTCGTCGCGTCGAGGGTGATGTCGCCGTACGCGGTGTTGACCCGGACGTCGCCGCCACTACGGCCGATCCAGCAGTCGCCGGAGGAGTTCTTGATCTCGACGGGTCCGTCGACCGCGCCGAGGCGCACCTTGCCGGACGACGCCTTCACCCGCGCCGAGCCGGCGACCCGCTCCACGGCGACCTCGCCGTGGCTGCTGTCGATGTCCAGCGGCCCGGTCTCGTCGAGGCGGATCCCGCTGCCGGTCTTGATGCGGCACTCGCCGAGTTGGCCCTCGCAGCGGAACGCCGCCCACGACGACTCGGCGTGCACCCGCGACCCGGTCGGTAGCTCGATCAGGACGTCGACCGACGGTCCGGACCCGAAGCCGTAGCGCCGCCACGTCTTGGGCACCCTGATCAGCAGCTTTCCGGCGTCGTACTGGACGACGGCCTGTTCGGCGGTGCTCACGTCGGCCTTGCTCGACGGGTCCCGGGGTCGCACCGTCACCACCGTGTCGGTGCGGTCGGTCGCGCTGATCCAGACGTCCCCGACGGGCAGTTCGATCTGGACGGTGATGGGCTCTGGCGTCTCGAAAACAGGCATGGTGGTCTCCCGAAAGGTGGTCGGTGACTGTCGCCGCTGGTCGGCGGCGCGGAGGAAGAAGGGGGTACGAAGGGGTTAGCGCGCCCAGCCGGTGAAGTGCTGACCGGAGCGCGGCTCCGGCCGGCGGGGTGGCCGACGTTCGGTGTCGCCCGCCCCGACGGCGCCGGCGACGGCGCGCACCAGCCAGGCGTTGACCGAGAGCCCAGCGCGCCCGGCGGCCTCCTCGACGCTGGCCTTCAGGTGGTCGGGAAGGCGGAGGTTGATCCGCGAGGTGCCACCGTCCTCGCCCTCGGGCGCCGGCGGTGGTGCCGGCAGCGTCGGCGGGGCGCTGACCTCGCGCACCTCGTCGATCGGCGGGCTGGCCGGCGTCACCACGAAGTCGGGCTCGCGCCCACGCAGGCGGACGTGCACCGAGCCCGGCGCGAGGTCACGGGTGATCTCGTCGGCCGCGTCGGACAGTGCCTCCAGCAGGGTGAGACGGGTGGCCGCCTCCAGTTGGGTGAAGAGCCGCTCGGCCAGCGCTCGGCCGTCCGCGTCGACGCCCTCCGCGGCCACGGCGAACTCGTTACGCAGGTTCTCGACGTATGACCTCAGCTCCATGGCACCATCATGGCACCACTTTGGCTCAACGTGCAACCCTTCATGGCTCAGGACGGTGCCAAACTGTTCGACGAGCGGCCTGAGCCGTACCTCAAAGATCACCGAAATTGCGTCTGACCAGGAGGTTCGCTTCATCCTGGGTCAACCCGCTGGCCACCAGGAGGTCGCTGACAGTGGTACGGATCTGTGCCACCACTACCGCACCGGAGAAGCCGACGCCCTCCCGGTAGGCCCGACCGGCCATCTGCACCGCCCGCAGTGACTGCTCCCGCGCCCGGTCCGGCTCAGCACCGGCGGCGAACTGCCGCTTCAGCACGCGTACGGCCTCGGCGAGATCGGCCACCGCCCGCGGCAGCGGCTCCGGAACCGGTTCGTCGTCCTCGATCAGGGTCACCGCTCGACGGATCAACGTTCCGCTGTTGCGCATCGCGCGGTCGATCGGCTCCGCCGCCTGCGCGTAGCGACCCACCGGCCCGCGCCGCTGGTGCCAGTGCACCGGCGACAGGGTGCTGGCCTCCCGGGCGCCCTGGGTCGCCTCGACGAATGCCTTCAGCGGGCCCTTGTTCTGCCGCAGCTCACGGCGGGCGGTACGGGCACGAGCAGCATCACGATCGGCCAACGCGCCGGCGGTGGCGTCGAGCTGGGTGACCAGGAGGTCGAGCGCCGGCCGCGCGGCGCGGTTGAGCACCCGCAGCGGATTCAACGGCAGGAGCACGGCGGTGACCAGCAGCGCCACCCCTCCCCCGACCAGCGCATCCACGAACCGAGGAATCTCCAGGTCACGAATCGACGGGCTGAGGGTGGCGATGAGCACCGCCGTCGCACCGGCCTGGATCACCACCGCGGCACTGCCGGCGAGGAACAGGGCGACCACGATCGCCAACACGACGATCAGGGAGAGTTGCCACCACCCGGTGCCGATCACCGCGAGCAGCAGATCGCCGATCAGCACCCCGACGGTGACACCGAGGATCAGCTCGACGGTCCGACGCAGCCGTTGACCGACGGACGCCGCGAGGGTCGAGACGGCGGAGATCGGCGCGAACACCGGCTGCGAGATGTGCAGCAGCTCGTGCGCCACGAACCAGGACAGCGCCGCCGCCAGCCCGGCCTGCACCGCCAGACCACCCACGGCCCGTACCCGACGGGACCGGTCCCGCACCGTGGCCGCCGCCCGGCCCCGCAACCGGGCCATCGTGGCCGCCAGACCACCCGGGGCGTCGTCGCCCGCGCGGGCCGGAGCACCCCCGTCCGCCCCGCGCCGACCGGCAGCGACCATGGCGGCACCTACCCCGCCCTGGTCGGATCAATCCTGCCGCCGCCGGCCACGCTCAGCGCGCGGCGAGCGTCTTCTCGGCGTACGCCCAGAGGCGGTCGGCGGCGGCCGGGTCCAGGGCGTGGGCGGCCACCCCGCCGGTGGCGTCTGGGCCGCCGGGCACGACCTCCGCCTCCTGGTTGTCGTCGAAGTACCGGCCACCGATGCCGTCGAGCAGGGGCGAGCCGGCGAGCAGCACTGTGGTCGACGCGCCCTGGTCGGGCTTCTTGTAGTAGTCCGCCTCGATGAGGTTCCCCGCCTCGTCCATGGCACCCATCGCCCGCATCGTGTCGTCGTCGATGTGGCGCTGGAGATTGGTGAAGATGTAGCCGGGGTTGAGGGCGTTCGCGGTGATCCCGTCCTCCGCCCACCGGCGGCTGATGCCGACCGCGAGCAGGACCTCGGCGGTCTTCGACTGGCCGTACGCCGACCACGGGTCGTACGGGCGCCGCTCGAACTGCGGGTCGTCGAAGTCCAACGGCGCGGCCAGGTGTGCTCCGGAGCTCACCACGACGACCCGAGCCGCCTCGGCGGCCCGCAGGTTGTCGTGCAGCCCCCGGGCGAGCGCGAAGTGGCCGAGGTAGTTGGTCGCGAGCTGAAGCTCCCAGCCCTGGGCGGTGAGCTGACGGGTCGGGATCGCCATGATCCCCGCGTTGGCGACCAGCACGTCGAGCGGGCCCTGCCAGCCCGCGACGAAGGCATCGACCGACGCCAGGTCGGCGAGGTCGAGCGCGGAAGCGCTGACCACGCCCCGGGTAGCACCCGAGGCGAACTCCTCGACGAGCGCGTCGGCGCGTCGCGGATCACGGGTCGCGATGGTGACCTCGGCACCGGCCCTGGCCAGCGCGCGCACCGTCTCGACACCGATGCCGGAGGCGCCCCCGGTGACGATCATCCGACGCCCCGTCAGGTCGACACCGTCGAGGATCTCGGCGGCGGTGCTGCGGGCGGTGAACGGGGTGGTGAGGCGTGAGTTCGCTGTCATGAAACCCAGGCTAGGAACATCAGACTCGGACTGCCTATAGCCTAGGATCCTTCATACTTTAGTGAACGTCCAGGAGGTCGGGATGGATCCCCTCGAAGATGTCCTGGCGTTGCTGGACGCGACGAGCCACCTCTCCGCCGGCCTGGTCGCGGGCGGGCGCTGGGCCGTCGCCTTCGACGCACCGGCCGGGGCCAAGTTCAACGCCGTCCGACGCGGCCGGTGCTCCCTGCGGGTCGCAGGTGACGTCGAGTCGATCAGCCTCGGCGAAGGGGACTGCTTCCTGCTGACCCGACCGGTGGCCTACACCCTCTCCAGCGATCCCGACGTGCCCGTCGAGCCCGCGTACCCACTCTTCGCCGCCGCCGACGGCGGTGTGGCGCACGTCGGTGACGGCGACGACGTCTTCCTCATCGGCGGCGCGTTCTCCCTGGGCGAGCGGGCGCGCAGCCTCCTGCTCGACAGCCTCCCGCCGGTCATCCACGTGCCCGCCGACACCCCGGAGGCCGCCACCGTCCAGTGGGCGCTCAGCGAGATCGACGCCGAACTACGGCAGACACGACTCGGGTCCACGCTCGTCGCCGAGCACCTGGCGCTCGTCCTGCTGATCCGGGTCCTGCGGTTGCACCTGGCCCGCGACCCCGAACTCACCTCCGGCTGGTTGGCCGGCCTTGCCGACCCGGTGATCGCCCCCGCGCTGCGGGCGCTGCACGCGCGGCCCGCGCAGCCGTGGACGGTGGACGCCATCGCCCGGACCGCCGCCGTCTCCCGGTCAACGTTGGCCGCCCGCTTCAAGCGGGTCGTCGGCGTGGGACCGCTGGAATACCTGACCGGCTGGCGGATCGAACTGGCGGCGGACCGTATCCGGCGCGGTTCCGACACTGTCGCCAGCATCGCCCAGGCTGTCGGCTACGGCTCCGAGAGCGCCCTCAGCGTGGCGTTCAAACGCGCCACCGGTTTCTCGCCACGCGCCTACCGCACCGAGGTGGCGAGGACGGCCCAGACCGGCGGACGCGAACCGGCGGCGACCGGCCGGCCTGTCGAGTGAGCGGCGACTCCTCTTCACCCGCTGCGGTTGATCCCGTCCGGATCGGGTAGACCCGTCCGCCGTCGTCGGGGCGGCGGCCGAGCGCCTGCGGGGGGACGTCGCATGGATCAGCACGGTTGAGCGGGCCGGACGGTCCCCGCGACGTCGTGGAGCTGCGGGTGCACGGAGTCTCCGGCGCGAGCGCCGCACAGGTGCTGGACCTGCAGCAGACGGCGCAGGTGGCGGGTGACCAGAACGGAGGCTTCTACCGGCCGCGACCACAGGACCCGGACAGCACCGCCCCGCGCGGCGTGACCCTGGAGGCGTACCGCTGGGGTGATCTGCCCTCCGGGACCGTCGCCCGCACCCTCGCCGTGGTCTTCCTGCTGCCGTTCATGCTCGTCAACGTCGCGACCTGGATGCGCCCGGCGAGCCCCGGTTCCGAAGCGGTGGTCAAGTCCCTGTGCCGACTGCTGGCGCTCACCCTCACCGTGCTGTACGTGCTCGCCGTCGCCGGCGTCGCCCTGGATCTGGTGGGCTGGAAGTGCCTGCCCTCGACGCGCTGTCTCGCGGGGCGCAGCTGGCTGTCCTGGTTGGGAGGGCGGCCGGTCGGGGCGCAACTGGCCTTGGTCGCGTTGGCGCCGGTCGCCGCGATCGGCCTGATCTGGCGGATCAGCAACCGCCCAGGGCGGACGTTCGAGGCGTTTCGCGCACCCGATCAGGGGATCGGCGGGTCACGGCTCGGCACGGTCGGCCAGTGGGACGCCGAGCCGCTCGTGGGCCGGTTGCGCGCCATCCACGTCGCTGCCGCGTTCGCGACACTGGACCTCACAGTGCTGCTGGCCCGGAGCGCGAGTGGCGCCACCGGGGTCACGGTCACGCTGACGGTGGCGACCGGTGTGATCCTGGCGTGCTGCGTGGGCCTGCTGTGCACGCCGCCGCTGATCGACCGGGCCGCCGACGATCACCGGCTCGACCGGGTCACCCGTACGCTCCGGACCGTCGCCGTCGTCGTGACCGTCGCCGTCCTGGCTCACCTGCTGACCGGGCCACGCCGGTGGGACGACGGACACGGGCTTCCCGGGTACGAGACGACCCTGGCCGCTCTGTTCGCCGTACAGACGGCGTTGTTGGTCGTGCTGGGCGTGGTCCTGCTCTGCCACCGGCAACGCGGTGGCACCCCGCTGTTCGGGCTGGGTGCCCTCGTCATCGCGGCAACCGGGATCAGCCTGGCCGTGGCGTACTCCGCCGAGCTGGTCTACCGGGTGGCGGACTTCCTCGACCGCGACGTGCCGACCGGGGAGGGCATCGCCACCGGCCCGCCCCGGGCGTACACGTGGGTGATCTACGGCTTCATCCGAGCGTTGCTGGCCACAGTCGTGGTCGCCGGCCTCGTCGTCCTTCTCACGCGTCGCGGTCGGCGTCGCGCCGCGGCGGCGATCGTGGCACACGACTACCCGCAGGCCCCAGCGGAGGCCGAACCCCGACTGCGGCAGGTCCGGGACGCGATAGCCCGGGCCCGCTTCACCGAGAAGCTGGTGCCGCTGGCCGTGTTCTACGGGTGCCTCGCCGGGCTCACCACGGCCACCACCACCATCGGCCTGCTGGGTGAGTTTCCCAGTGACATCCTCGAACGGAACCTCGGGCTGCCGGCGGACGCGACCACCTTCGGCATCGCGTTCGGGAGCTGGGTGATCGCGGCGGTCATCCTCGGTCTGATCATCGGGGGGATCTTCGCCTACCGGACCGTCCCGTTCCGCCGGCACATCGGCGTCCTCTGGGACCTGGGCACCTTCTGGCCTCGGGCCGCCCACCCGTTCGCTCCGCCCTGCTACTCCGAGCGGCGTCGACCTCGGTCAACTCGATCTTCCGGTCACCGACCTTGCCGGTGCCCTTCGTGGCGAAGTCGAGCCCGGCC
>NZ_JBSFBM010000122.1:0-17900 GCF_053592955.1 Micromonospora sp. NPDC002411
GAGGCATGGAACTCCTCGACAACCTCGCGCTGGGCTTCTCGACGGCCCTCCTGGTCCAGAACGTCCTCTACTGCTTCGTGGGAGTGCTGCTCGGCACCGCGGTGGGCGTCCTGCCCGGCATCGGGCCGACCGCGACGGTCGCGATGCTGCTGCCGATCACCTTCAGCTTCGAGCCGGTGACGGCGCTGATCATGCTGGCCGGCATCTACTACGGCGCACAGTACGGCGGTTCGACGACCGCCATCCTCATCAACCTGCCCGGTGAGTCGTCTGCGGCGGTCACCGCGCTGGACGGGCACGAGATGGCCCGCCAGGGCCGGGCCGGACCGGCCCTCGCGGCCGCGGCGATCGGGTCCTTCGTCGCGGGTACGGTCGCCACGGTGGCGCTCGCCGCCGCTGCTCCACCGCTGGCCAGCGTCGCCTTGAAGTTCGGCCCGGCCGACTACTTCTCGCTCGTGCTGTTCGGCCTGATCGTGTCGATCGCACTGGCCCGGGGCACGGCCCTCAAGGCCCTGGCGATGATCGCGCTCGGCGTGCTGCTCGGCACTGTCGGCCAGGACATCTACACCGGGACGCCCCGGTTCGTCTTCGAGCAGCGGGAGTTGTACGGCGGCATCGACTTCGTGTCGGTCGCCGTGGGCCTGTTCGGGGTGGCCGAGATCCTGCGCAACCTGGAGAACGAGCAGACCCGTACGGCGATCGTCAACCGGGTGACCAACCTCTGGCCGACCCGCGAGGACCGACGTCGGATCGTCGCCCCGATCGCGCGGGGCACCGGTCTCGGCGCCGCGCTCGGTGTCCTGCCCGGCGGGGGCCACGTGCTCGCCTCGTTCACCTCGTACGCCGTCGAGAAGCGGATCTCGAAGCGTCCTCAGGAGTTCGGGCACGGTGCGATCGAGGGGGTCGCCGGCCCCGAGTCGGCGAACAACGCCGCCGCGCAGACGTCGTTCATCCCACTGCTCACCCTGGGTCTGCCCGCCCACCCGGTCATGGCACTGATGATCGGCGCGTTCATCGTGCACGGCATCACCCCCGGCCCGAACGTCATCAACGACGAACCGGCGCTGTTCTGGGGCCTGATCGCGTCCATGTGGATCGGCAACGTGATCCTGCTGCTGCTGAACCTGCCGCTGATCGGCCTGTGGGTGCGCATGCTGCGCATCCCGTACCAGGTGCTGTTCCCGATGATCATCCTGTTCGCCGCGATCGGCACCTACTCGCTGAACTTCAACGCGTACGACGTCTACGCGATCGCGTTCTTCGGGGGCCTGGGCTACCTGCTGATCAAGTGCGGTTGCGAGCCGGCGCCGCTGCTGCTCGGCTTCGTCCTCGGCCCGTTGCTCGAGGAGAACCTGCGACGCGCGCTCATCATCTCCCGTGGCGACCCGTCGGTCTTCGTGACCCGACCAATCTCGGCGGTGCTCCTGGCCCTGGCCGTTGCCGCGCTCGTCGTCACCGTCCTCCCGGCGATCCGCCGGCGCCGTGCGGTCGTGTTCGCCGAGGAGGAGTAGAGCTTTCCCGCCCCACGGCGGCCGGTCGGTGATGTGCCTCAATTCGGACCGCGTGACGGTCGGGTCAACGAAGATTGTCCCGTGACGAGCGACAACCCGCGCCGGGTGATGATCACCCGGACCGCCTGGGAGGGGCGGCTCAACGCTCCGCTGCGCGCGTTCCTGCGCACCGAGACCGGCGGCGCGCGGGTGGTGGTGGTCGCGGCGGTGGTGGCCCTCGTGTGGGCGAACCTGCACTCGTCGTCGTACGAGTCGGTCTGGAGCACCACCTTCTCGGTCCGGCTCGGCGACTGGCCGGTGTCGCACGACCTGCGAACCTGGGTCAACAGCGGGTTGATGACGTTTTTCTTCCTGGTCGCGGGGTTGGAGTTGCGTCGCGAGTTCGACATCGGCGAGCTGCGGGAGCGGCGGCGACTGGCGTTGCCGATGCTGGCCGGGTTCGGTGGCATGCTCCTGCCGATCGGCATCTATCTCGCGATCAACGCGGGGCAGACCACCGCCGCCGGCTGGGGCGCGGTGATGGCCACCGACACGGCGCTCGCGCTCGGCGCGCTCGCGGTCTTCGGGCCCCGCTTCTCGGACCGGCTGCGGAGTTTCCTGCTGACCGTCGCCGTCGTCGACGACCTGGTCGCGATCGCGGTGCTGGCCATCGCGTACCCGGATCACCCCTCGCCCACGGCGTTGCTCGTCGCGGCGGTGATCTTCGGTGTCGTGCTGCTCGTCCGGGCGTGGGGCGTGCGGTTCGGGCCGGTCTACGCGCTGTTGGGGGTGGCGGCCTGGGTCGCGGTCTCGGAGTCCGGTGTCGACCCGGTAGTGGTGGGCCTGGTGATGGGGCTGCTGACCTACGCGTACGCCCCCGGGCGGGACGAGCTGCAGCGCGCGAGCGACCAGTTCCGCCTCTTCCGGGAACAGCCCACCCCGCAGCTCGCCCGGATGGCCCACGCTGGTCTCACCTCGGCGCTGTCGCCGAACGAGCGGCTGCAGACCATTTACCACCCGTGGGCGAGTTACGTGGTCGTGCCGCTGTTCGCCCTGGCGAACGTCGGGATCGTCCTCGACGGCGAGCTGCTGTCCAGGGCCGTGACCTCGCCGGTGACGCTCGGCGTCGTGGCGGCGTACATCGTCGGCAAGCCGGCCGGGATCGTGGCCACCTCGTGGCTGGTGGCCCGGCTGAGCGGGAACCGGTTCCGGCCACCCGTCGGCTGGGTGGCCGTGGCGGGCGTCGGCACAGTCTCCGGTATCGGGTTCACCGTCGCCCTCCTGATCGCCACCCACGCGCTGCACGGCCCGGCGCTGGACGAGGCGAAGTTCGGCATCCTGGTCGCGACGGTCGGCGCGTCCGCCGTGACCTGGCTGGTGTTCCGTGCTGTCGCCCGCCTCTCGCCGTCGCGACGTGCGCGCGCCCTGCTCGGCGTCACCGAGGCCATCGTCGACCTGAAGCTTGCTGTCGAGTCGGGGCGCGACCACATGCGCGGGGCGCTCGACGCGCCGGTGACGGTCGTGGAGTACGGCGACTTCGAGTGCCCCTACTGCGGGCAGGCTGAGCCGGTGGTGCGGGAGATGCTGGCCGACTTCGCCAACGTCCGCTACGTCTGGCGACACCTGCCGCTCACCGACGTCCATCCGCACGCCCAACTCGCCGCCGAGGCCGCCGAGGCCGCGGGGGAGCAGGGCGCGTTCTGGGAGATGCACGACCTGCTCCTCACCCACCAGGACGCGCTCAACCCCACCGACCTGCTGGGTTACGCCGAGCGGCTCGGCCTGGATCTCGACATGTTCCGGGAGCACATGGTCAAGCGGATGGGCGTGGACCGGGTGGCCGAGGACGTCGAATCCGCCGACCTCAGCGGCGTCACCGGCACCCCGACCTTCTTCATCAACGGCCGGCGCCACCACGGCGCGTACGACATCGTCGCGCTCTCGGCAGCGGTGAAGGGGGCGTTCGCCGCCGCGAAGCTCCGCCCCGAGTACCACCGTCGGGAACACGAGCACCGCGAGGGCCCGCCGACGAGCTGACCACGATCGATACGGCCGTTCGGTCGACGGCGTCCGCGTTTTCGGCGGCGTGGACCCCGGACACCGACGGGCTCTACGATCGCCGGCATGCGGACCGATCCCCTCGTCGTGGCCCCCGCCCTCGACGTGGAATCGCTCCCAGTCACGCCCGACGCCGCAGACGTCTACCGCGATCTTCTGCGGGTGGCGCCCGTGGCGCAGCGGGACTTCCTGTCCGCCGCGTCGCCGCAGGCCGCTCGGGTGCTCGCAGGGTTGCTGAGCAGCGGGGCGGTGCACCGGGACACCGCCGGCGTGCTGCACGTCCGACCGCCGCGTACCGCCCTGGAGAACTGGGCCGCGCAGCGGGAGATGGAGGCCACCCGTGCTCGCGCCGCCGCAGAGACGCTGTCCGGGCTCTACACAGCGGTGCACGGCACCGGCGCCGCGTTCGTCGAGGTCATCGAGGGAAAGGGCGCCGTCCGCGAGCTGTTTCGCCAGTTGCAGGCCGGAGCCCGCACCGAGGTGCGGGGCCTGGAACGCGGGCCGTACCTGCGCGACACCGCCCGGGTCCCGGAGGAGGTGCAGTACGACGCGCTGCGGCGCGGCCTGCGCTACCGCTGCGTCTACGAGGGCGAGCTGTTGCACGACGAGGCGATGCTCGCGGCGGTGCGCTCCGCGGTCGCTGCCGGCGAGCAGGCGCGGGTCTTCCCCGAGCTTCCCCTGAAGATGATGCTCGTCGACGCCGACCGTGGCCTCGTCATCCTGCCGCGCGCCGGCGGTGACGACGCCGACGCGATGCTGGTGCACCGCTCCCGCCTGCTGGACGGGCTGTCCGAGCTGTTCGAGGTGTTCTGGCGGCTCGGCGCGCCGATCCACGCCACCGCCGACACCGCCCAACCGGACGCCGAGCCGACCGCCGCCACGCAGCGGCTGCTCGCGCTGCTCACCGCGGGCCTGACCGACGACGCCATTGCCCGTGACCTCGGCATCAGCAACCGCACCGTGCACCGCCGGGTCAGTCGCCTGCAGGAGTTGCTCGGCGCGCGCAGCAGGTTCCAACTCGGCGTACAGGCCACTCGCCGCGGCTGGCTGTGACTGGCCGGATTCCGCCATGGCCGGTCTTCGTCATCGCCGGACCGTGGCGGCGAAACACTCCTGAGCCAGGGTGAAGGCCATTCGATCATCCGCTCCATGAGAGGACGGGACGATGCCCCTTCCCACGACCGGGTCGCGCCACCCACGCCGCGTGCGCCGGCCGGCCGCCCTGCTCGCTGTGACCCTGGTCGCGGCGGCTCTGACCAGCGGTGCGGCCGGGACCCCGGCCGCCGCGGCCAAGGCCACCGAGCCGGACACGGCCGCCCTGGCGGCATCCCTCGCCAGCCAGCGGCCCTCCTGGGAGCCGTGCGGGTTGGCCGACGTCAGCCCCGAGGACGAGACGCGGCTGCGGCTGACCTGCGCGACCATCACCGTGCCGCGCGACTGGCACAACCCGGGCGACGGCAGGACGATCCAGGTCCGGATCAGCCGCACCGCCGCCTCCGGCAGCGACCGCAAGGGCATCCTGCTGGTCAACCCGGGTGGACCCGGTGGCAGTGGCCTGTCGTTGGCGCCGTACGTGGCGCGGTCCGCGCCCGCCCTCGCCGAGCACTACGACGTGATCGGTTTCGACCCGCGCGGCGTCGGGCAGAGCACCCCGCTGCTCTGCACCGTCACGTACCGCGACACCGACAACACCAACGACCTGATCACCCAGGCCAACGTGGCCGGCTGCCGCAGCACCGAGCTGACGACATTCATCACCACCGAGCAGACCACCTACGACATGGACTTCATCCGGGTGCTGCTCGGGGAGCAGAAGCTCAACTACCTCGGCTACTCGTACGGCACCTGGTTGGGCACCTGGTACGCGGCGACGTTCGGAAGCCGGACCAACCGGATGGTGCTCGACTCGGTGGCCGCGGTCGGCTCACCCACCCTGCAGGAGACCTGGGACCTGCAACCGTTCACCCGGGACCGGGCGTTCCAGGAGCAGTTGCTGCCGTACATGGCCCGCCACGACGACCTGTACGGCCGGGGCACCGACCCGATGAAGATCCGTGAGATGTTCGAGCGGGCCGGCGGCACCCGCGTCGGCATGGGGCCGTTCATGTTCGGCTGGTTCATCCTCGGCGCTCTCTACGACACCCAGAACTACCCGACGGCCGCGGCGGCGGTGAACACGGTGATCCAGTACTACGAGGAGTGGAACGGCTGGACGCCGGAGCGGATTCTCAGCGCCGCGACGGCCAAGATGCTCACCGCACCGGGGGTCACCGCCGACGACCGGGCGTACATCGAGCAGTCCCGGGTCGGCGCCGAGGCGGCCCTGAAGACTCAGCGTGACCGGGCACTGCTGGCCCAGGGCACGGACGAGTACACGTACGACATCGACTACGTCTTCGAGGTGATCCGCTGTCAGGACGGGCAGTGGAACGACAGCATCGCGCACTGGAACGCGTTCAGCCGGCGCCTCACCCGGGACGCGCCGCTTGTCGCCCCGTACCTGCAGAACCCGCCGGCCTGCGCGTACTGGCCGACGAGCAACCGGATGCCGAAGTTCGACCGCAAGACGTTCCCCCGGGTGCTGATGCTGCAGGACGAGCTCGACGTGGCCACGGCGTACGAGGGCGCGCTGGCGGCGTCGAAGAAGCTTCCCGGTGCATCGATGATCAGCGTCGACAACGAGGGCAGCCACGGTGTCTTCCCGTACTACACGTCGTGCGTGGACGACCCGGTGTACGCCTACCTGCTGGACGGGCGCCTTCCCTCCGAGACGTACACCGGTTGCCAGGCGGTGCCGTTGCCGGGCGAGACGGCGGTGTTCGAGGTGGGTGGCAAGTTGACCGGCAAGGGGACGGTGCGGACCCAGCTGATCAGCGACGACATGAGGGCGGCGAACCGCATGCTCAAGCGGATGCTGCGCACCGAGCCGGGGCCCTCGTACCCGGAGTGACGGCCGTCGGGTGCGGGCGGCGACCGGTCGCCCGCACCCCCTTCACACTCTGAAGTGGAACAGTCGCGGGCCGTTTTCTGGCATCACGATCGACTCGGACTCTTGACTCTGGCGAAACATGCGGCCACGATCTGACAACGTTGTCAGAGACCCTCGTCTGACAACGTTGTCACGTCTGGAGGCACAATGTCCGAGCAATCGCCCCTGTCGCGGCGTTCCTTCCTCTCCGCCGGAGCCACGTTGCTGGCGTCGGTCGGGGTGGCCGCGGTCCTACCGGACGCCGTCGCAGCCGCCGCTCCGGCGACGCCGCCTGCCACCCCGCAGGCCACCGACCTCGCCCGGTACCGTCCGGTCGCGGTCTCCTCGACCGACTACGCGCCGACGCCCGCGACCTTCGCGGTGGACGGCCTGCCGCAGGTCGGCGTCCGGGGGAGTGGGTGGCGGGCGGCCGGTAACGCCGATCCACAATGGATTTCCGTGGACTTGCAGGCGCTCTGCCGGGTCGAGGCGGTCACCCTGGTCTTCGAGGCCACGCTCGCCGACGGGCCGTTCGACGGCAACTACACCGAAACCGACGGCGACGAAATCCTCTCCAGCGCCGCCACGTCGTACCGGATCGAGGTCTCCACCGACGGCCGCACCTGGAAGTCGGTGTACGAGACCACCGAGGGCCAGGGCGGCGTACAGGCGATCAAGCTGGGCGAGCCGGTCACCGCCCGGTGGATCCGCATGACGGCCACGAAGCGTTCGAACAGCAACCCGCTGGGCCTCAACGGTTTCCAGGTCTACGGCGTGCCCCTGGCGGGACGGCCGAAGGCCGAGGGCTGGACCAGCTGGGAGGACGGCAACACCGGCCCGGCTCCCGCGCTCACGGTCGCCGCCGACGGCACGGTGCCGCTGGAGTCCGGCTGGTCGTTGACGATGGACGACTTCGCGGGCACCGCCGACGGCGCCGAACTCTCCCGAGCGGGCGTCGACGTCCGGTCCTGGCTGCCGGCGACCGTGCCCGGCACCGTGCTGGGCACCCTGGTCGAGCAGGGGCACCTGCCCGACCCGGTGTCCGGCTTCAACAACATGCGCATCCCGGAGGCGTTGTCCCGGCACACCTGGTGGTACCGGCGCGCCCTGCGGTTGCCCCGCGAGCTGGACACGTCGGCCGGTCGGCGGATCTGGCTCGAGTTCGACGGCATCAACCACGAGGCGACCGCCTGGGTCAACGGCGTGCAGGTCGGCAGCGTCAAGCACCCGTTCGCGCGGGCAGCCTTCGACATCACCGACGCCCTCGCCGGTCACCGCGGCGAGCACGTCCTCGCCGTCCGGGTCACTCCGATGCCGCACCAGGGCACCCCCGGTGACAAGGGTGCCGACGGCCGTACCTTCCTCCAGTCGGCCCACCACTACCTCGACGCGCCGACCTACCTCGCGGTGTCCGGATGGGACTGGATGCCCGCCGTCCGCGACCGGGTCACCGGCCTCTGGGACCACGTCCGGCTGCGCAGCACCGGTGCCGTGGTCGTCGGCGACCCGCACGTGCAGACCACGCTGCCGGACCTGCCGGACACCAGCGTCGCCGAGGTCACCATCCGGGTGCCGGTCCGCAACGCGACGGCCACCGCCGCCACTGTCACCGTCCGCGCCGAGTTCGACAAGGTACGCGTCGAGTCAACGGTCACACTTCCCGCCAACGGAAGCACCACTGTCACCTTCGCGCCGGAGCGCCACCCCGCGTTGCGCCTGCGCAAGCCCCGGCTGTGGTGGCCCAACGGCTACGGCGACCCCCACCTGTACGACCTCACGCTCACCGCCACCGTCAAGCGCACCGTCAGCGACCGGCGTGAGCTGCGCTTCGGTGTCCGACAGTTCGCCTACGACTGGCACCAGCCGATCGTGATCTCGCCGCCGGGCAAGCCCGCCCTGGAGTTCGTCGACGGGGCGGCCACGCAGACCGTCACGTTCGACCGGCAGCACGCCCGGCACGTACGCATCCAGGCCGGCCAACGTGCGACCGGCTGGGGCATCTCGATGTACACGCTGTCGGTGGCCGACGGCACCGGTCCGGACCTCGCCCTGCGCCGCGACGCGACCGCCTCGTCGGCGGAGAACGACACCAACGTGGCCGCCAAGGCCGTCGACGGCGACGCGGCGACCCGCTGGGCCTCGAAGGCCGAGGACGACCAGTGGATCCAGGTCGACCTCGGCGCGGCCGTCGACTTCGACCGGGTCACCATCGTCTGGGAGCAGGCATACGCGCTGGACTACCGCGTCCAGGTCTCCGCCGACGGCGGCGCCTGGACCGACGTGACGTCGGTCAGCAACGACACCCCGCTGGGCAGCCGCGCCAACCAGGTCGAGACGTTCGCCAGCCAGACCGCCCGGCACCTGCGCATCCAGACCGGTGCGCGGGTGACCTCGTGGGGCGTGTCCATGTGGACGCTCTCAGTGCAGCGGCAGGCCGAGCCGGACGTGGACCTGGCCCTGGGCAAGGTCGCCAGCGCGTCGTCGTCGGACGGCGACTCCAACGGCCCGGACCGAGCCGTCGACGGCAACCCACGGACCCGCTGGTCGTCGACGTTCGAGGACAACCAGTACATCCAGGTCGACCTGGGCGCACCGATCACCTTCGACCAGGTCACCATCGTCTGGGAGCAGGCGTACGCCCGCGACTTCGTCATCCAGGTCTCGAACGACGGGCAGTCGTGGACCGACGTGAAGTCGGTCAGCAACAAGATCACCGAGCTGAAGATCAGTGTCAACGGTGTGCCGGTGTTCGCCCGGGGCGGCAACTGGGGCTGGGACGAGCTGTTGCGTCGGGTGCTGCCCGACCGGCTGGCCGACACCGTCGAGATGCACCGCGACATGAACTTCACGATGATCCGCAACTGGCTCGGCAGCAGCAACCGCGAGGAGCTGTACCAGGCCTGCGACGAGCAGGGCATCCTGGTCTGGAACGACTTCTGGCAGGCCGGCGGGTTCCTGCCCAACCCGCCCGGCTACGTGGACATCGCCGCCGACACGATCCGGCGGTTCCGTCACCACCCCAGCATCGTGGTGTGGTGCGGCGCCAACGAGGGTGACCCGCCGCCGATCGTCGACGCCGGCCTCAAGCAGGCCGTCAGCACCGAGCACCCGGAGATCCTCTACATCCCCAACTCCGCCAGCGGCATCGTGAGCGGACGCGGGCCGTACCACTGGGTCGACCCGAACACCTACACCGACGTGACGATGTACGAGGCCGACTCCTTCGGCTTCCACACCGAGATCGGCATGCCGGTCGTGTCGGTGGCGGAGAGCATGCGCAACCTCGTCGGCGATGCGAAGGAGTGGCCGATCAGCGAGGTGTGGAACTACCACGACTGGTCGACCATCGGTAACCAGCGCGTCGGCACGTACCAGGCGGCCATCGACGCGCGGCTCGGCGAGTCCGACTCGCTCGACGAGTTCGCCACCCGGGCGCAGTTCGTCAACTACGAGAGCCACCGCGCCATGTTCGAGGCGTGGAACGCCAACCTGTGGCAGGACGCCACAGGCCTGCTGCTGTGGATGTCGCACCCGGCGTGGCACAGCACGGTCTGGCAGACCTACGACTACGACCTCGACGTGAACGGCGCCTACTACGGGGCCCGCAAGGGCTGCGAGCCGCTGCACGTGCAGGCCGACCCGGGCACCTGGCAGGTCCGGGTGGTCAACCACACCGCGGCGGCGGTCACCGGCGTGACGGTCACCGCCCGGCGGTACGACCTGAGCGGCCGGTCGTTGGGTACGCCGCAGCGGCAGCGGGTGGACGTGGCGCGTTCGGCCACGACGGCGGTCTTCCCGCTCGCCGCGCCGAACGGTGGCGGGCTGCACCTGGTCCGCCTGGAGCTGCGCGACAGCCGTGACCGGCTGCTCACGGAGAACACCTACTGGCGCTACGACAAGGCCGAGCAGATGCGGGCGCTCAACGATGTGCCGAGCACCCGCCTGTCGACGTCGTCGGGCACCGTACGTGTCGTGGACGGCCGGAACACCGTCACCACGACGGTCCGCAACCAGGGCCGTACCGTCGCCGCGTTGGTGCGGCTCGCCGTGCGCGACCAGCGTGGCGAGAGGGTTCTGCCGGCCCGCTTCGACGACAACTACTTCTGGCTCCTGCCGGGGGAGACCCGCGAGGTGCGGGTCTCCTGGCCCGCGCGGCCGGGCCTGCCCCGCCAGGCGCGGGTGACGGCGCAGGCGTACAACTCGGCGGTCAGCTAGGAACTCGCGGTGGGAGGCGACGCCCCGATCGTCGCCTCCCACCGCGTCGCGCCGGTTCGGCCACCTGATGAGGGTGTTTGGGTCGTTACCGCACCTCGGCCCGCTACCGACACCCATGCTGTACGGGTGACACGGTCCGGTTCCCCGTCCGGCGCGGTACGGGTCGCGTTCGCGTTCTGGATCACGCTCGTGGGCACCACAGTGCCGACCCCGCTCTATCCGCTCTACGAGATGGAGTTCGGGTTCTCGTCGTTGACCGTGACGGTGGTCTACGCGTTGTACGCGTTGGGCGTGGTCGTCGGGCTGCTGGTCTTCGGTCGGCTCTCCGACCAGATCGGCCGCCGTCCGGTCATCCTCATCGCGCTGGGCCTGTCCGTCGCCGCCGACGCCGTCTTCCTGTTCGCCGTGGACCTGGCGATGATCGTCGTGGGCCGGATCATCGCCGGTCTCTCCGCCGCGCTGATCATCGGCGCGGCGACCGCGGCGCTGGCGGAGCTGATCGACCGTCGGCATCCGAAACGCGCCGCCACCGTATCGATCTTCGCGAACCTCGGTGGGCTCGCGACCGGCACCCTGCTGTCCGGGATCGTGTCGGACGTGGCCCCGGATCCGCTCCGGCTGCCCTGGGTGATCGTGCTGGTCCTGGCCGTCGTCGCGATCATCGCGTTGCGCGGTGTGCCGGAGACGGTGCGGGATCGGTCACCGGTGACCCTCCGGGTGCAACGGTTGTCGGTGCCGGCGGCCATCCGGGGCGACTTCGTCCGCTCGGCGATCACCGCCGGGGCGGGCTTCGCGGCTCTCGGGGTGCTCACGTCGGTGACCGGGTTGTTCCTCGGCATGGTCCTGCACGAGAGGTCGCACACCCTGGCGGCGCTCGTGGTCTTCGTGGCCTTCGCCGGTGCCGCGTTCGGTCAGTTGCTGACCCGCGTTCTCTCCTCGCGCGCCGCACTCGCCTACGCCTGCGTCGGTCTGGTCGTGGGGGCCGGCCTGCTCGCGTTCAGCATGTGGATGGCCCTGCTGGCGACGCTCTTCGTCAGCGCGGCGGTCATCGGGGTCGCGTCCGGGGTGGCGGTCGGCGACGGCGTCGCGACGATCACGATGAAGACGCCGCCGCAGCATCAGGCCGAGGCGGTGTCGACCTTCTTCGCGATCCTGTTCGCGATGCTCGGCGTGCCCGCCGTCGGGGTCGGCCTGCTGATCCAGACGATCGGGCTGCAGCCCGCCGGCGAGATCTTCAGCGCGGTGGTGGCGGTGCTCGCGTTGGTCGTCCTGCTCAGCCTCGTGCGGGGCGGCCGGGCCCGGCCGGCGACCTGACCGACGTCGGCGCGCCGGGGGTTTGGCCGGCCCGGAAAGCCGTTCACGGAGGTCTTGCGGCGCTCATCGTATACAACATACGCTCCCCGAATCGCCCATTCGAGGAGCTCTCCATGACGAACCTCTCCGTCAGCGAAACGAGCCGTGTGCTCCGGGCCGCGGTCGCGGCGGCCACCGTCGTCTGCGCGGTCGTCGCCTGCTCACCTGTGTCGGACAGCGGCGGCGGCGACCAGTCCGGCGGCAACCAGTCGGCAGGCCAGGACTCCTTCGGTACGCCGGCCGACCCCGCCGCCGTGAAGCAGGGCGGCAAGTTGGTCATCGCCCTCTCCGCCGAGCCCGACGCGTTGGACCCGACGCTGTCGAGAAGCCTCTACTCCCGCTACGTCTTCCAGGCGATGTGCCAGAAGCTCTACGACGTCGACGAGAAGGCGCAGGTCGTACCGCAGCTCGCGACCGCGCTGCCCACGACGAGCGGCGACGGCCGGACGGTGACCATCCCGCTGCGCCCGGGTGTGCGCTTCGCGGACGGGACGCCGTTCGACTCCGCCGCCGTGAAGGCCACAGTGCAACGCCACCTCACCAACGCCCGGTCGGCGCGCAAGAGCGAACTCGGTCCCATCGACGGCGTCGACACCCCCGACGCACAGACCGTCGTCCTCCGGTTGAAGCAACCGTTCGCGCCGCTGCTGGGCGCCCTGGCCGACCGGGCCGGCATGATCATGAGCGCCAAGGCGCTGCAGAGCCTGGGTGACGACTTCGCCTCCGCACCGGTCTGCGTCGGCCCCTTCAAGTTCGCCAAGCGGGTGCCCCAGAACTCGATCGACGTCGTGAAGGACCCGAACTACTACGACGCGGCCAAGGTGCACCTCGACGCCATCTCGTGGCGGATCCTCACCGACGCGAGCATCCGCGCCGCCAACCTGCGCTCCGGCGACGTGCAGGTCGCCGACAGCGTGTCCACCCAGGACTTCGCCGCCCTGCGGCAGGACGCCGCGATCTCCGTCCTGCAGTCGCAGTCCCTCGGCTACCAGGGCCTGACCATCAACGTCGGCAACGTCGACGGCGTCGGCACCGCGCCCAAGCCCATCAACCGCCCCCTCGCGCAGAACGCCAAGGTACGGCAGGCCTTCGAGCACGCCATCGACCGTAAGGCGCTCGTCGACGCGGTCTTCAACGGTCTGCACGCCGCCGCCTGCTCGCCGATCTCGCCCGCGAGCCCGTTCTCGTCGCCCGAGGCGCAGACCTGCCCGGCGCACGACCCCGCCAAGGCCAAGCAGTTGCTCACCGAGGCGGGCGTGCAGACGCCGTACACGGTGACGATGCTCGCCTCCAACACCCCCGACACGCTGCGGCTCGCGCAGGCGTTGCAGTCCATGGTCAAGGACGGCGGGTTCGACCTGAAGATCAACCCAGTCGAGTACTCGTCGCTCCTCGACGAGCAGGACCGCGGCAACTTCGAGCTGTTGCAGCTCGGCTGGAGCGGGCGGATCGACCCGGACGCCAACATCACGAACTTCGTCGGCACCGGGGCCAGCCAGAACGTCGCCGGCTACAGCAACCCGCAGCTCGACACACTGCTGACCCAGGCCCGCCAGGCAGGCGACGTCGAGGAGCGCAAGAAGCTGTACGGGCAGGCGGTCACACTGCTCCAGCAGGACGACGCGCTGATCTACCTCTACCGGCAGCGGAACCTGACCGCCGTCAGCAAGCAGATCCAGGGCCTCCAAGTCTTCCCGGACGGTGTGCTCCGGGCGGGCTTCGCCGGCTTCGCCAAGTAGGTCACCGTGGCCCGATATCTGCTGACCCGCGCCTGGCAGTCGGCGCTGACCCTGCTGCTGTCGACGGTCGTGGTCTTCGTCGGCGTACGGGCGCTCCCCGGTGACCCGGCCCTCGCCCTGGCCGGCGAGGACCGCTCACCGGAGGCGCTGGAGGCGATCCGCCGCCACTACGGGCTGGACCAACCGCTGCCGGTCCAGTTCGCGCAGTACGTGGAGCGCATGGCGCAGGGCGACTTCGGGGTGTCGATCCGTACCGGCACGCCGGTCTCGTCGATGCTCACGACCGCCCTGCCGGTGACCGTCGAGTTGTCCGTCCTGGCGATCCTCATCGCCTCGGCGCTCGGGGTCGGCGCCGGCGTGCTCGCGGCGGTACGTCGCGGGCGACCGGCGGAATGGCTCGCCAACGGCCTGGCCCTGATCGGCCTGTCGGTGCCGCACTTCTGGCTGGGGCTGCTCGCGATCCTCTACCTGTCCGTGGCGACCGGGCTGTTCCCCGCCTCCGGCTTCGTGCCGATCCTGGAGGACCCCGTGGACAACCTGCACCACATCGTCCTGCCGGCGGTGATCCTCGGGACCGGCCTCGCCGCCATCATCATGCGGCAGACCCGCTCGGCGATGCTGGACTCGCTCTCGTCGGACTACGTGCGCACCGCGAAGGCGAAGGGCCTGCGACCGCGTGCCGTCATCACCCGGCACGCGCTGCGCAACAGCCTCATCGTGGTGGTGACCGTCGTGGGTCTCCAACTCGGAGGGCTGATCTCGGGCGCTGTGGTCACCGAACAGATCTTCGGGCTGCCGGGCTTCGGCAAGATGACCATCGACGCGGTGTTCCAACGGGACTACCCGGTGATCCAGGCCGTCGTCCTGCTCACCGCGACCGCCTACATCGTGATCAACTTCCTGGTGGACCTGCTCTACTCGGTCATCGACCCCCGCATCCGGGTGACGGGAGATCCGGCATGACCGTCCTCACCGTACCGATGGCGGAGACCGCCGTCGGCGTCACCAGGCGTACGCGGGTGCTGCGGCGGCTGCGCCGCAACCCCCTCGCGGTGGTCAGTTTCGTCGTGCTCGCGCTCGCGGCGGTCATCGCGCTGCTCTCGCCGTGGATCGCGCCGTACTCCGTCGACGAGACCGACTTCGCCCGTACTCTCGCACCCCCCGGCACCGCCGGGCACGTGCTCGGCACCGACGACCTCGGTCGGGACGTCCTCTCCCGCATCATGCTCGGCGCCCGGGCGTCGTTGCAGGTGGGGCTCCTGGCGGTGGCCACCTCCCTGGTCATCGGGGTGCCGCTCGGGCTGGCGGCCGGCTACTTCCGCGCCTGGGACGCGGTCATCTCGCGCTTCACCGACCTGCTGCTCGCCTTCCCGTTCCTGATCATGGCGGTGGGGTTGGCGGCCATCCGGGGCGCCAGCCTCGGCAACGCGGCGGTGGCCATCGGCATCGCCCAGATCCCCGGGGTGATCCGGGTCGTCCGCTCGGACACGCTGCGCCTCAAGTCGTTGGACTTCGTCGCGGCGGCCGTGGTGGACGGGGCCAGTGACCTGTGGGTGCTGACCCGGCACATCCTGCCGAACGCGACGTCGGTGATCCTGGTGCAGGCCACCGTCGCCATCCCGGCCGCGATCCTCGGCGAGGCGGTGCTGTCCTTCCTCGGCCTCGGCATCCAACCACCGGCGCCCAGCCTGGGCACCATGCTGGCCACCGCCCAGCAGTTCGCCGCCCGGGCGCCGTGGGCGGCCGTCTTCCCCGGCGTGGTGATCATGGGCTTGGCGTTGGCGTTCAACGTCTTCGGTGACGCCCTGCGGGACGCCCTCGACCCGAAGGGAGACCGCCGATGACCACGCCTGTGCTGGAGATCCGCGACCTGTCGGTGTCCTTCCCGACCGAGACCGGCACCGTCTCGGCGGTGGACGGCGTCAGCCTGAACCTCGCCCCCGGGGAGATCGTCGGAATGGTCGGCGAGTCCGGGTGCGGAAAGAGCGTCACCGCGATGAGCATCGCCGGCCTGCTGCCCGGCAGCGCCCGGATCACCGGCTCCGTACGCCTCGACGGCACCGAACTGGTCGGCGCCCGCGAGTCGGCGCTGCGCCGGGTACGCGGCCGGGAGATCGCCTACATCTTCCAGGAGCCGATGACGTCGTTGAACCCGGTGCTCACCGTCGGGCGGCAGATCGGGGAGGTGCTCCAGGTCCACGAACGGATGTCCCGACGGGCCGCGCGGGCTCGCGCCGTCGAGCTGCTGACGCTCGTCGGTATCCCGGCCGCGACCCAACGGGTCGACACCTACCCGCACCAGCTCTCCGGCGGCATGCGGCAACGCGTGATGATCGCAATGGCGGTGGCCTGCGGCCCGAAGGTGCTGGTGGCCGACGAGCCGACCACCGCGCTGGACGTGACCGTCCAGGCCGGCATCCTCCAGGTGCTGCGCGACCTGCGCGACCGGCTCGGCACGAGCGTCCTCATCATCACGCACGACCTCGGCGTGATCGCCGACATCGCGGACCGCGTCGTCGTCATGTACGCGGGGCGGGTCGTGGAGCGTGCACCGGTGGACGACCTGTTCGCACACCCTCGGCACCGGTACACCGCCGGGCTGCTGTCGGCGTCACCGCAGCCAGGGCGGCACGCCGGCACGGACCGGTTGACCGAGATCCCCGGGTTGGTGCCGGTGCTGTCGACGCAACCCGACGCGTGCACCTTCGCCGACCGCTGCCCGGCCGCCGACGACACCTGCCGCGAGTCCGCCCCGCCGCTGTCGGGCATCGGTGGCGAGGGCCACGTGGCGGCCTGTTGGCATCCCTGCTCGACGGCACCCCAGGAGGCGACCCGATGACGCCACAGCCGAACGCCCTGGAGATCGAGGACCTGGTGATGCACTTCGGCCCGGTCCGGGCTGTCGACGGGGTGTCCCTGACCATCCCGAGGGGTCGGGTCACCGCACTGGTGGGGGAGAGCGGCTCCGGGAAGTCGACAGTGGGCCGATGCGTGGTGCGGCTGGTCGAGCCCACCGGGGGAACGGTCCGGATCGCCGGGGCCGACGTCACCCACCTGTCCCGACGGCGGCTGCGCCCGCACCGTGGCGCGGTGTCGATCGTCTTCCAGGACCCGGCCGCGTCACTGGACCCACGCATGCTGGTCGGCGAGATCGTGGCCGAGCCGCTGCGGCTGGCCGGCAGGCGGCTCTCCCGACGCGAACGGGACGCCCGCGTCGCTCCGCAGCTCGAACGGGTGGGCCTGCGCGCCGAGGTGGCACGTCGCTATCCCCACGAGCTGTCCGGTGGGCAACGCCAACGGGTCAGCATCGCCCGGGCGCTGATCTCCGAACCGATGCTGCTCATCGCCGACGAACCCACGAGCGCGCTCGACGTGTCGGTGCAGGCGTCGGTGCTCAACCTCCTCGCCGACCTGCAACGCGACATCGGGTTCGCCTGCCTCTTCATCACCCACGACCTGTCCGCCGTCGAGTACCTGGCCGACGAGATCGCCGTCATGTACCTGGGCCAACTCGTCGAGAAGGGCACCCGCGAGCGGATCTTCGCCCGGCCCGCCCACCCGTACACCCAGGCTCTGCTGTCCGCCGCGCCGGTGGCCGACCCGGTGCGCCAACGGCAGCGTCAGCCGGTGCTGCTCGGCGACGACCTGCCCTCCGCGCTCGACCCACCGTCCGGCTGCCGGTTCCGGACCCGGTGCCCGCTCGCCTTCGACAGGTGCGCGACGGAGGTGCCGGCGCAGACGGCCGTCGGCGACGGCATGGCGGCCTGCCACCTGGTCCGGCCGGACGGCACCGGCCCCGACGTTCGCACCGCAGATACCAGTGAGGTGTTGTCATGACGTTCACCACCCGACCGACGTTGCAGGGCACCTTCGGCATGGTGTCCTCGACGCACTGGCTCGCCAGCCAGGCGGCGATGGGCATCCTCGAACGCGGCGGCAACGCCTTCGACGCCGCGGTCACCGCCGGGTTCGTCCTGCACGTGGTCGAGCCGCACCTGAACGGGCCGGGCGGCGAGGTCCCGGCCATCGTGGCCACCGCGCAGGACCCCAGGCCGAAGGTGCTGTGCGGGCAGGGGC
>NZ_JBSFBM010000123.1:0-17808 GCF_053592955.1 Micromonospora sp. NPDC002411
CGCCTCGTCGGTGAAGTCCTTCGCGGCCAGTGCGTTCAGCTTGTTCTGCAGGTCGGTGAGCTGCGCCGTCATCGCCCGCAGGTTCCAGTTGCCGGCTCGTATTCCTGGGTCCAGTTGTTGCCGGCGTAGCCCTGCGACCCCTCGGAGGAGTTGTTGTCGCCGGAGCCGACGTAGAGGTTGCCCTTGGCGTCGAACGCCATGCCGCCGCCGGCGTGGCAGCAGCTGTGGATCTGCACCGGGAACTGGAGCAGGTCCTTGCGGGTGCTCTGGTCGACGGTCTGCGCCTGCCGGTCGTAGGTGAACCGGGAGACGGTGCGCTGCCCGACCCGCTTCACCCGGTCGACCGAGTCGTGCGGCATCCAGTAGACGTAGAGCCAGCCGTTCTCGGCGAACTTCGGGTCGGGCACGATGCCGAGCAGGCCCTCCTCGTTCTTCACCAGCTCGGAGCCGCTGCCCCGGTTGCCCATCACCTCCAGGGTGGTGAGCAGCTTGGCCTGCTTGGTCCGCGGGTCCCACGAGTGGATGGTGCCGCAGCCCAGGCCGACCTTGGGGTTGTTCCAGTCCGCGATCGGGCCGCTCGGGCAGGCGGCCTTGCCGACGTAGAAGACCGTGCCGTCCGGCGCGATGGTGAGCCCGTGCGGTTCGCCGATCTGGTCCAGTTGCCCGGTCTGGTTGGCGGCGGTGAGCCTCTCCACCTTGTAGTTCGCGGCGATCGTGGCCTGGCAGTCGCCGCGTACGCGGCCGGTGGTCCAGTTCAGCGCCCCGGCGAGGTGGGTGCGGAACGCCTCCTCACCGTAGCTGCCCTCGGTGTGGCCCATGCCGGTGTAGAACGACCGGCCGCCGTCGTAGTCCCGGCACCAGGACACCGGGTGGAACGGGCCGTTGGCGGCCGCCCCCGGGTTGTAGTGCCGCTCCTCGACCTGGGCGAGGGTGTGCACGGTGCCGATCGGGTTCGGGTCCCAGTTCTCCCACCGGTCGGAACGGGTGATGGTCAGCGGCAGCGAGGCCGTGGCCGGGTGTTTGCGGTCCAGGATGTTCACCACCGCGCGGTTCACTGCGGGCGGTTCCGGGGCGGTGGTGCTGCCGGTGAACAGGCGCAGGTCGGCCAACTGGGTCAGTGGCTCCCCACTGTTCGCGGTGATGTTCAGGCGGTAGCGGGTGAACTCCTGCGGGGTGGCGATGTCGAACCGGCGGGTCTGGAACCGGTCGGGGAAGGCCTGGCCGGTGCGCCGGTCCAGATCGGACCAGCTCTGGCCGTCGGTGGAGCCCTGCAGGGTCCAGTCCTTCGGGTCGCGGCCGGAGGAGTCGTTGGCCGACGTCAACGCGTACCCGGTCACCCGCTTGGCGGCGGCCAGCTCATACGCCACCCAGGCGGTCGGGGTGCGGGCCAGCCACTTGGTGTTGGCGTCGCCGTCGGTCAGCTTCTCCTTGGTCTCGTTCGGCGCGTTCTCGCCGCTGGCGGTCACCCGGGCCACCGGCTCGGCCACCGGGATGGCGCCGGCCGGGCGGGTGCCGATCAGGCCGGTGAACCAGGTCGAGTCGACCTGCGCGCGCGCCGCGTCGGCGATGCCGACGAAGCCGCCGCCGGCCTTCATGTAGCTCTGCAGCGCCGACTCCTGGTCGCGGTTGAGCGCGGCGCCCGTCGCGGAGAGGAAGACCACGCTGCGGTACGCGGAAAGCCCCGCCGTGGTGAACACGCCGGGGTCCGTGGTGGCCGTGACATCGATGTCATGACCGGCACCAAGCTGTTTGATGGTGTCCACCGCGCGGGACACCGGGTCCTGCTGCTCGGCCACCGGCCCGTGGAACACGAGGACCGCTGTCCTCTGTGGTTGCGCCGCCTGCGGGGCGGCTGCCGTTCGTGGTGCGGCCGCAGCCGCCGGCATTGCCGGAATCAGTGTCGCCAAGGCCGCTACCGCGGCAAGGGTTCGTCGTAGTTTCCTGGTCATCCCCGTCCCCACTTTCGGTTCGGTCAGCTTCCGTGCGTGTGGGTGTGGCCCTGGAACCGGTGGATCGCCTCCTCGGCGCCCGGTGGCATGCTGCCGTCGGCGTTGCGCACCAGGAAGATCCCGGCCATGCCGCCGTCGGAGTGCGTCTGCACGTGGCAGTGGTACATCCACGCCCCTGGTCCGACGCCCTCGCCGGCCAGCACCTGGAAACCGAACGAACTGCCCGGGTTGAGGTCCTTGTTGTCGACGACCAGGCTGGGGTCGCTCGGCCCCTCCAGCATTCCGGTGCGGTTGTCCGCCCAACGGTGGGCGTGCAGGTGGAAGGTGTGGAACAGGTTGCCGTGCCCGATGGCGATCCACTCGACGCGCTCGCCCAGGTTCGCCTCGAACATCGGGGTCGCCGGGGCCATCTTGTTGTTGATCATCATGTCGTGGAACACGGCCGTGAACTGCTTCGACGGCAGGATGTCGCCGCGCCGCCGGACGATCAGCGCTCCGTACAGGCCCTTGGCGACACCGCCGGTGCCGTGGTCGGTGCCCATCGCGTGGTCGTGGTAGTGCCAGTAGCCGGCACTGCCTGGCATGTACCGCCGGCCGGCGGCGGCCACCATCTCGTGGGAGCGCCAGACGTACGTCCGCGTCTCGCCGGGGTTGTTGAACGAGGCGTTGAACGGGCTGCCGTCGGAGTCGGTGCTGTAGTCCACCCCGTGCGGGTGGATGGACAGCCGCTGGGTGGTGGTGTTGACCAGGGTGATCTCCAGGGTGTCACCCTCGTACATCTCCAGGACCGGCCCTGGGACGGTGGCCTGGCCGGGTGCCAGGCCGTAGCCGAACAGGTTGCCCGGCAACTGCTCGGCGTAGATAGTGATCTTCTTGGTGACGCCCGCGGCGGCCCGCGCGGGGCTGCCTCCGAACGCGGCGCCGATCGCCGGGGCGGACGCGCCCAACGCTCCGGCGGCGAGCGCTCCGCTGGCGATCAGCGATCTGCGGGAGAGGTGGCGGTGAGGGCCACCAGCGTGATCGTCCATGGGTCTCCGTTCCCAACCGGGCGAAGACGCGACGAGGGCAGGGTGCATCGACCCGAGCACGGGGGCGGTAGCACGACTGAGGGTGAGGCTCGTCGCGAACTTTGCTCGGAAGGCTCAGAACTTTCGGTGGATGACAGCAACTTATGTAATCCATCGACGAAAGTACAGGTCTGATTGCAAAAAGATTACCTTGACATCACGACGGCCTTCGATTGACATGAAGCTGACACGCATGGCCAGGGCCCCGGGACGGCTGCGTCGAGCATACGATCGGGTCGATGCAGGAAGCACGACTTGAGGTCCGGCCGGCGCGTCCGGCAGATGTCCCGTCGTTGGTGCTGTTGCGCCTGGCCAACGCCGAGGCTCACCTCGCTCTGGACGCCGACGCCTACCGCGTTCCGCAGCGCGAGGCGGTGGTTCGCCACTTCACGGCCGTGCTGGCCGACGACACGGGTCGCGACGGCATTCTCGTCGCCGAGATCGATGGCCGGGTCGTCGGGATGGTCGAGGTGTCACCGCACCCGGCCCCGCCGGAGCACCAGATCCTGCGTCCTGAGCCGTCGGCGCAGGTGCACACGGTGGTGCTGCCCGATGCCAGGGGCCTCGGGGTGGGATCAGCGTTGGTGCTCGCCGCCGAACGGTGGGCGACCCGCCGGGGGGTCCGCTACCTGTCGGCCGGCATCCACCACCGCAACGCCGACGCGGTGCGCTTCTACGGTCGGCACGGCTACACCAACGCCGGCGTCTCCCTCGGCAAGAGCGTCAACTAGCGCCTGCGCGCACGGTGCACCCGCACGATCGGCTAGTCCGGCGAGCCGGGTGAGTCGTCGGTCTGACCGAGCTGGGCGACCCGGGTCGGGTCGAGGACCCGGGAGAGGAACGCGCGGGTCCGCTCGTGCTTCGGGGCGCCGAGCACCTCCTGCGGCGGCCCCTGCTCGACCACCACCCCGCCGTCCATGAAGACGACCCGGTCGGCGACGTCGCGGGCGAAGGCCATCTCGTGCGTTACCACCATCATCGTCATGCCGTCCTCGGCCAGCTTGCGCATGACGGTGAGCACATCCCCGACCAACTCCGGGTCGAGCGCGGAGGTCGGCTCGTCGAAGAGCATCAGCTTCGGCTCCATCGACAACGACCGGGCGATGGCCGCCCGCTGCTGCTGACCGCCGGAGAGCTGCGCCGGGAACGCGTCGGCCTTGTCGCTCAGCCCGACGCGCTCCAGGTTGGCCCGCGCGATCCGCTCGGCCTCGGCGCGACCACGCCGCAGCACCTTGCGCTGAGCGACGGTGAGGTTGTTCAGGACGGTCAGGTGCGGAAACAGGTTGAACGACTGGAAGACCATGCCGATGCCGCGGCGTACCGCGTCGATCTCGACGTCCGGGTCGGTCATCTCGACCCCGTTGACCCAGATCTTGCCGGCGGTCGGCTCCTCCAACAGGTCGACGCAGCGCAGCAGCGTCGACTTGCCGGACCCGGACGGGCCGATGACGCAGACCACCTCGCCCTGGCCGACCTCGAAGTCAATGCCCTTGAGCACCTCGAGCGGCCCGAAGGACTTGTGCAGGTCGCGGATCTCGACGGCAGGTCGGGACGGGGTCGTCGTCATGGGGTCACCGGGCCTTGGCGTAGCGGAGTTCGAGGCGACGTACCACCTGGGACAGGGGCAGGGTGATGATCAGGTAGGCGAGGCCGGCCACCAGCAGCGGGGTGGCGTTCACCCGGTCGTTGAGCATGTCCCGACCGAACTTGGTGATCTCGATGGTCTGTGCCGTCACCCCCAGCACGTAGGCCAACGACGAATCCTTGGTGAGCAGGATGAGCTCGTTGGTCAGCGGTGGGATGACGATCCGGAACGCCTGCGGGATGACGATCGTGCGCATCGCGGTGAAGTGCGACATGCCGAGGGTGCGTGCCGCCTCCATCTGCCCCTTCGGGACGGCCTGGATGCCGGCGCGGATGGTCTCGGCCATGTAGGCCGCGGCGGTCAACCCGAGGCCGATCGCGATCGACCCGAACACGCCACCCGGGATCTCCCGCTCCGGGAAGGCGATCGGGATGCCGTAGCCGACGAGGAAGAGCACCAGCAGCGCGGGCAGACCCCGGAACAGCTCGATGTACGCCGTCGCCACCCACCGGTACGGCGCCACCCGGGACAGCCGCATCAGTGCGAGGACGGTGCCGAAGACGAGGCCGAAGGCGAACGCGCCGAGCGTGTAGAGGACGGTGTTGCGCAGCGCGACGGTGATGATCGTCGGGAACATCGAGGAGATGATGTCGACACGGAAGAACGCGTCGGCCAACCGGCCCCAGTCCGCGGCGAAGGCCACCGCGGCGATGACGGCGATGAAGACCAGGTACTGGATCCCGAGGGACAGCCGCTCCCGCTGGCGGCGTCGCAGCTTCACGTTGGCTCGTTGCCTTCCCGGAGTTACCGACGCGGAGGGCGCGCGGGACGCGCGCCCTCCGGCACTACACGTGTGATCAGGCGCTCGGCCGCTTGCCGATCCACTTCTCGTAGATCGTGTTGTACGTGCCGTCCTGCTTGGCCTTGGCCAGCACCTCGTTGATCTTCTTGAGCAACTCCGGGTTGGCGTCCTTCTTCACGGGAAAGCCGTACTGCTCGCCGGTGTCGAACTCGGCGGTCACCTCGAACCCGCCGGGGTTCTTCTTCAGGTACTCGGTCCAGACCGGCAGGTCGTTGACGGCGGCCTCGACCTGGCCGTTGGCGAGAGCCTGCTGCAGGGCGGCGAGGTCCTCGAACTCGACGAGCTGCAGGCCCTTCTCCGCCTCGAACTTCTTGGCGTAGTCACGACCCGTGGTGGCCGCCTGGACGCCCAACTTCTTGCCCTTGAGGTCGTCGAGGGACTTGTACGCCTTGCCGGTCTTCACCAGCAGCGCCTGGGTGGCGTCGAAGTACGGGTCGGAGAAGTCCAGAACCTTCTTCCGCTCGTCGGTGATCGTCATGCCGGCGGCGGCCGCGTCGCACTTGCCGGTGTTCAGGTCCTGACCGGACTTGATCCCCTCGAACGGGGTGTCGACGATCGTCTGCTCGACACCCAGCTCCTTGGCCACCAGGTCCATGATCTCGACGTCGAAGCCGGTGACCTTGCCGCTGGCGTCCTTGGACTGGAACGGCGGGTACGGCAGGTGGGTGCAGACGGTCAGCTTGCCCGCCTTGACCAGCTTGACCCCGCTCGCCTGGACCTCGCTGTCGTCCTTCTTGGCGCAGCCCGCGGTCACCGCGAGGGCGGCGATCGCCACGACGAGACCGGCCTGACGCACGGCGCTTGGGAACCTCACGGCTGTGTCCCTCCGATTCGGCTTCCATCGCATAGAAAGCCAATCTGGTTCATAGACTTTGCGATTAGCGACCGTACCCGATCCGGCGAGTCGTCCCCAAGATCACGCTGCAGCCGTCGAATCGGGGCGGCTGGCTACCACCCGTCGGCAAACCCGACACATGCGCAGCAACGGGTCTCAGCCGCCGGTCCCCTCGGCCGCGCCGTCCGGGGTGAGCGCCCCTTCATGGGGGTCTGTGTCCAGGAACACGTGCTGGTGGCCGTGGCCGGCGTCGACGCTGATCTGGTCGAGCTGGGTCGCCGCGACCGACCAGATCGTGGCCGCCTCGGCCGCCTGCCGCGTGCTGATGTCCAGCAGGGCCGCCTGGTGGGCGGCGGGGACACCGGCGGCCAGCGCGTAGGTGTCGACGGCGAGCGACGCCTGCTGCACTGCTCCGCGCAGACCACCCCGGGCCACGTTGGTGGCGGTACTCCCCGAGGGCGGGTCGGCGAACGGCTCGGCAGCCTTGCGCATGGTCTCCTGCCAGGTGCGCGCCCGGCCCGGGTCCGGCGCCCGTCCGGCGGTCTTCTCCTCCTTGACGGCAGTCAGGACAGGGGCGACCTGGTCGCGGACGCGGCGGGCCGTCTCGGTCAGCTCCACGATCTGCTGGGCGTCCCGTTTCGCGTCGGCTTCCTGGATGCTCGCGATGGTCTCCGCGGTGGCGTCCGGGCGGCCCACCTGGTAGCCGACCAGACCTCCCAGCAGCGCGGTGACCAGTGCGATCGCCCCCGCGGCCGCCACGAAGCGCACTGTGCGACGACGACGCTCGTCGGCTCTGTCGGACAGGTAGGAAGGCCGGCCGGTGCGACGCGCCATCGCATCTCCTCACATCGATGGTCTTGGGGCCACAGGGTAACGGTCCCCGAGTGCGCCCGTCGATAGTGCCGACCGGGGCCGCCAGAGCCGGTTTCCTCTCGCGGAGCAGCACCCGGGCATGATCGATGCCCGGGTGCTGGTCACCGGGAGGCCTTGCGGACGCCGGGAAGTTCGCCGGACAGCGCCAGCGCGCGGAACCGCACCCGGGACAGGCCGAAACGGCTGAGCACGCCGCGCGGCCGGCCGTCGATCTGGTCGCGGGAGCGCAGTCGTACGGAGCTGGAGTCTCGCGGCAGCCGCGCCAGTTGGCGGACCGCGTCGGCGGGTCGGTGTCCGGGTGGGCGACGACGCCCTTCAGCTCGGCGCGTCGGTCGGCGTGCCGGCCGACGAGCGTCTCCCGGCGGGCCTGGCGCAGGCCGAGGCTCTTCCTGGCCACGTCAGCGCTCCTCGCGAAAGTCGACGTGCCGACGGAGCATCGGGTCGTACTTGCGCAGCACCAGGCGATCCGGGCTGGTCCGGCGGTTCTTGCGCGTGACGTACGTGTAGCCGGTGCCGGCGGTGCTGCGCAGCTTGATCACCGGCCGGATGTCGGTCTGCCGGGCCATCAGACCCGCACTCCCCGGGAGCGCAGGTGGGCGACGACCGTCTCGACGCCCTGACGGTCCACAGTCCGCAGCGCTTTGGCGGTGAGCGTGAGGTGGATCCATCGGCGCTCGGACGGCAGCCAGTAGCGGTGGCGTTGCAGGTTCGGGTTCCACCGGCGGCGGGTGCGGCGGTGGGAGTGGGACACGGTGTTGCCGAAGCTCGGCTTCGCGCCGGTGACCTCACATCGTCGGGACACACGGACTCCTTCACGTCGGGACTTGACCATAACGACAATGGTTTTCGTTTCTACCGCAACCAGTGGCGACGAGTCCACCCCGGGGGCTCGACATCGACACCTCCGACCCGCCTATGATGACAATGGTTTTCATTTGCATCGAGGGGAGTGCGATGTCGTCGTCACCACTGGCTCCAACCGGCACCACAGCGAATCCACCGGCCCGCCCCTCACTCACCGTGCTCGGCGGCTTCTGGTCGACGGCCACGTTCGCCGTGGCCCGGACGCTGCTCGCCGCCGACCCGTCGTTGCTACTGGTCCGGCACGACATCAGCGGCATCCGGGAGGGCGTCGTGCGCCGGGTCATCCGCAGCGGCGCCGGCATCGTCTCCGACGAGCGCGTCGAGCTGAGGCACGGATGCGTCTCCTGCACGCTGCGCGAAGACGTGCTGCCCACCCTGGCCCATCTCGCCCGCACCCACCCCGACCGGGACCTGGTGCTGATGCTGCCCGAGGTGGTCGAACCGGAAGCGGTAGCCGCCGCCTGTACGCACTGCCTCGTCGACGGGGCCCCGGTCACCGACCTGGTCCGCGTCGACTCCTACGTCACAGTGGTCGACACCGAGCATCTTCTCGACGGGTTGGCCAGCACCGACGACCTGCGGGACCTCGGCATCCACGCCGCCGCGGACGACCACCGCACCCTGGCCGACGTCGTGGTCCGCCAGATCGAGTACGCCGACACCCTGGTGCTCTGGGGCACCTCACCCGAGGGCCCCTTCGACACCAGCCGGATGTCGGCCCTGCTGCAACGGATGGCACCGTGGGCCACCCAGGTCCACGTCGGCGCCGACGTTGTCGACGCCACCGAGTTGTCCCGGCAGCTCCGCGACACCGACCGGCACCGACCCGAGACGCCGGCCGTGCTGGCTCGCGGCCTGGAGGGGTACGCGCTGGGAGTGCACGAACCGCAAGCCGACTGCGGCGTCGTCTCCACCGTCTTCCGCTCGCGCCGACCGTTCCACCCCTGGCGGCTGCACGAGGCGCTGGAGGCCGTCAACGCCGACGTCATCCGCTCCCGGGGGCACCTCTGGCTGGCCAGCCAACCCGAGACCGTGGTGGCGTGGGAGTTCGCCGGTGGCGGCCTGAGCATGGCATCACTGGGCCGGTGGCTGACCGCCCAGCCGGACGACTCCTGGGACCACGTGTCCGACCAACGACGCCTCGCCGCCGCCCTGGACTGGGACCCGTACTACGGCGACCGTCACCAGAACCTGGTCTTCGTCGGTCTCGACCTCGACCCGGCCGACCTGCACCGAACTCTCAGCGGCTGCCTTCTCACCGACGCGGAACTCGCCGACGGCGAGGAGACCTGGCTCCGTTACGTCGACCCCTTTGCCGGCTGCTTCCCGCCCATCGCGGTCGACACCGAGGGCACGGTTCCCGGCTGAAGCTCGGCGGTCCGGGCGGTCACGACGCGAGCCTGGACGTCGGCGCACGAGGACGACGCGCCGCCGCGGTGGACCTGCCACCGTCCGGACGGCGGAGCCGATACAGTGCTGACAGTGGTAACGGTTTCCATTTCGAGATCGACGGGGCGGTTCAGCGCACGCACGCGGCACAGGTGCCGAAGATCTCCAGAGTGTGACCAACGTCGGTGAATCCGTGTTGCGCGGCGACCTGGTCGGCCCACCGCTCCACCGCCGGGCCGGCCACCTCGACGGTGCGCCCGCAGTCACGGCAGACAAGGTGGTGATGATGCTTGCTCTGGCTGCACCGACGGAAGAGCTGCTCGCCGCCCGGCAGCCGGGTCGAGTCGATCTCGCCGGCGTCCACCAGCAGTTGCAGTGTCCGGTAGACGGTGGTCAGACCGACTCCCGCCTTGCGCGCCAGCAGCATCTGGTGCAGTTGCTGCGCCGAGTGGAACCCCTCCACCTCGCGCAACAGCGCCAGCACCTCCCCGCGCTGCCGGGTGTTCCGGGTCAGATTCGACATCGTCTGATTCACCGTGGCCGCCATCCTCCGTTGTCGCGGCCGCCGTCGGCCTGTCGTGCCGTCGTTGCGTCGCGCTACCGGTCCGACCATTATGCGTCGCCGTCCGGCACCGACGACGTGCCGCCTTCCGAGCCCTGCACTGGCAGCCTCCGCGGTGAGCCTTCCTCGCATCTCGGCAGCTCAGAGAGACGTCACACCCGCACAGCAAAGGAGGGGGCGGCGTGGCCGCATCCGAGCGCGCGACCTCGTCCGGCACGAGCACGGCGGCCGATCAACCGGTAGCGCCGGACCACCGAGGCGACCCGAACGGCCGGCCCGCCGACCACGACGCTGGCCAGCACCATCGCGGTCAGGGGCTGCAACCCTTCTTCAGCGGCCGGATCGGTTCCGTCGAGATCCTCGCGGCAGTGCTCGTGCTGCTCATCTTCCTGCGCGATCCCGTGGCGGGCCTGCTGTCCGCACCGTCATTGGCTACCTGGATGACGGTGTTCGTCTCGGTCATGGTGCAGGCCGTGCCATTCCTGGTCTTCGGGGTGCTGCTCTCCGCCGTGATCGCGGTCTTCGTACCCCGCTCGTTCTGGGCCCGGGCCCTGCCCAGGCATCCCGCGCTCGCCGTCCCGGTCGCCAGCGTCGCCGGCGTGGTCCTGCCCGGCTGCGAGTGCGGTGCGGTCCCGATCGCCGGCTCGCTGATCCACCGAGGCGTCACACCCGCGGCGGCGCTGGCCTTCCTGCTCGCGGCACCGGCGATCAACCCCATCGTCCTGGTCGCCACGGCGGTGGCGTTTCCCGACAATCCCGAGATGGTCCTCGCCCGCGCCGTCGCCAGCCTGGTCGTGGCGATGGTCATGGGCTGGCTCTGGCTGCGCCTGGGCCGCGCGGACTGGATTCGACTCCCGCGCCGACCCGATCTGGACGGGCTCCGGCGCGGCGAGGCCTTCTGGTCCGCCGTACGACATGACGTGGTGCACGCCGGCGGCTTCCTGGTCATCGGCGCGATGGCCGCAGCCAGCATCAACGTCCTGGTCCCCGAACGCTGGCTACAGACCCTCGCCGATCGGCCGGTGCTGTCCGTGCTCGCCCTGGCAGGGCTCGCGGTCCTGCTGTCGATCTGCTCGGAGGCGGACGCCTTCGTCGCCGCCTCGCTATCGCAGTTCTCCCTCACCGCTCGGTTGGCCTTCCTGGTGGTCGGCCCGATGGTCGATCTGAAACTCGTCTCCATGCAGGCCGGCACCTTCGGCCGCCGCTTCGCCGCCCGATTCGCCCCGGCCACCTTCACGGTCGCCGTCGCGGTCGCGGGCATCACCGGGATGGTGGTGTGGTGAACCGTCTGGCCCAGGCATGCATCATGATCTTCTTTGCCGGCGCGGTGCTCCGCGCGACCGTCACCGACCTCTACCTGCGCTATGTCAAGGCGGAGCTGCGACCGTTCCTCATCGCCGCCAGCCTGCTGCTGATCACTGCCGCGGTGATGACGCTCTGGCACGAGCTGCGGCCCCCCGTCGACGGGCGCGGGGATCCGGCCGAACCAGACGACAAGCACGAACACGCCCACCGCGAGCCCCGAGTCGCGTGGTTGCTGCTCCTGCCAGCCCTCGGCCTGCTGCTGGTGGCCCCGCCCGCTCTCGGTTCGTACTCCGCCGGGCAGACGGGCACGGCGCTCGGCGACCAGGAAAGCTACGACTGGCCTCCGCTGCCCGCCGGCGATCCGGCGAGGACCACCGTCTTCGACTACGCCGGCCGCGCCCTGTTCGACAAGGGTCGGTCGATCGGCAACCGCCGGGTCGAGCTCACCGGCTTCGTCACCCCAGGGCCGGACGGAGAGCCCCTCCTCGCCCGCATGATCATGTCTTGCTGCGCGGCCGACGGTCGGCCCATCAAACTCGGCATGGCCGGCAACCCGCCGGTCGGCCTGGCCGGCGACACCTGGATCCAGGTCACCGGCCGGTACTCCGACCGGGTCACCCGCGATCCCGTGAACAACGAGGAGATCCCGTACCTCGAGGTGGAGTCCTGGCGACAGGTGTCCCCGCCGAAGAACCCCTACGAGTGAGTCCCTTGTCGAGGTTTTCGGGCGAGGACACCGTCCCGAACTCAGACCGGGTAACCCCACTCGGCCAGTGGCTTCTCCAGCGACCGATCGATCGCGGCGAGCTGCGCCGGACTGAGCTCGTCGCGGTACGCCGCCGCCCGACCCGCCGGGAAGTCGTACCGGGAGAAGCCCTTCTCGAACGCGGGGGACCACTGCAACTCCAGGAAGTCGAGCATCCGGCCGACCTGTTCGCGGGGCTGCTCGACCAGGTCCTCGTAGCGCACGTCGAGCCACTGCTCGGCGGGATGACGCAGGCGGGCCTGCGCGAACGCCTCCATCAGCATCTTCCAGCCCAGGGCGGCAAGCACCTGGAAGGACCTGCCCGACTCGAACCACTCTTCCCGCAGGTCCGACGGGAGCGGGCCGAAGATCCAGTTGTCCGGACCCCGCCAGCCGTCCCACCAGCCCATCTGGAGCCAGGAGTTGGCCACCGCCCGGCCGTCGCGCACCACGTTGACGACCCGCAGGTCCGGGTACGCGGCGTGCAGCAGACCGGTGCGCGGCCAGCCGGTGACGTGCTGCACCAGTTGCTGGCAGCTCTGCCGGGCAATCCGCTCGTCGAAGAAGGCCCGCAGCCGGCGGGCCACGAACGGCGTCAGGTCCTCGGCCACCAGATCCCGGCACGGGCGGGAGAAGCCGCCGAGCACCTGTCTGTCGAGCAGGTGGTACGCCTCCGACGGCGCCACCCGCAGTCGGCCCCGCTCCAGCAACCGTCGGCTGTGTCGCAGCGAGGTCATCCCCGGCGGGCGCGGCGCCGAACGCCGGTAGAGCGTCCCGTTGAACCGGCCTTTGAGGTTGAGCCGGGCGAGCTTGTCGTCCAGGCCGGAGACGAAACCGACAGCGGGATGCCGGGAGAGCAGCTCCTGGACCAGGGTCGAGCCGCAGCGACCGGTACCCACCACCAGTGAGAGCATCGTTCAGCCTTCCTGCCGGGTAGCGGGTGACGAGGGGACGACCGGGTCCGGACGGGACGTGGCGGCGGGAGGCGTGGCCGTCCGGCGGCGCAACGGGTAGCCGAACCGGGACAGGGCCAGCCCGGTCAGTCCGGTGACCACCGCGTACGCGCGGGTGGAGAGCCCGGTCAGCCACTCGGTGTCGGCGACCACGGGGACCAGGCCGGTGCGGTGCCGCGAGGGGTTGCCGGCCACCGAGTGGGTGGGCGCCAGTCGCGCCGTGCCCGGTGTCGGGAAGGGCAGGTCGTCCGCTGTCGCGCCGACGAACCGGACGATCCGTGTGGTGGTGCCGGCCGGGTCGGCGACGAAGTCCTCGTACCGCACCCGCAGATAGCGGCCGTCGGCGGGCCGGCGGCCCCACAGTCGGACGGTGGCGGTGTTCCACACCAGCCAGAGCAGGGCGGCCTTCCAGACCGGTGGCCGGCTCATCAACCGGTCGTCCACGTGCCCGTCCAGGGGGCGTCGCCGACGCCAGGAGTACGCGGTGGCCCGCGGGTCGCGGACCACGTGCAGGACGTACAGGTCGATGCCGGGCAGGGAGCCGAGCAGAGCCCCGTACGGGGGCAGCTTGGAGGAGTCGACGATGACCCCGCCGGGCCGGTCGGCGAGGGCGTGTTCGGCGATCGAGGCGTACAGCCGGGTCAGGTGTGTGTCGTCGCTGTGCACCGCGACCGGCCGTTGACCGCGACGCCGTCGAAGCAGCAGTGCGGGCAGCCCGCGCAGGCGCAGCCGCTCGGCCAACCGGCCGGCGATCCCGGCCGGGTCGGCTCCGGCCAGGTCAGCGCGTACCCGCGTCCAGAGCGGACAGTCGGCCAGTGGCGACCCGCAGCCGCAGGGCCGGTTCTCCACGATGCCACGCCGCCACAGGTAGCGCAGCTCACCCGCCGCGAAGAAACCCGGGACCTGCCCCAGGACGTTGGTGACCAGCGTGCTGCCGCTGCGACCGCTGCCGGCGAGGTAGAGCACTCGGACCGCGCTCACCGGGCCGCTCCCCCACCGGCCGTCGCGCGGCCTGCGCGCCGCCGGGTCGGCAGCGCCTCGGCGGCCTCCGCGTAGAGCGCGCGGATCCGGGCCAGGTGCAGGTCGGGGGCGAACTGTCGGGCGACCTTCGCCCGGCCGGCCTGCCCCATCCGGTACGCCCGTTCGGGGGCGGCCAGCAGCGCGTTCAACGCGTCGGCGAGGTCCGTGGGCCGGTCCGCCCCGACGATGCTGCCGTCCACTGTGGGGTCCACCAGCTCGGGGAGCCCACCGAGGTCGGTGGCGACCACCGGGACACCGCAGGCGAACGCCTCCAGCACCGCCATCGGCTGGTTCTCGTGCCACCGTGAGGGAACGGCGACCACCGCTGCCGACCGGATCAGCTCGTGCAGGCGCGGCTTGTCCAGGCGACCGTGGAACCGGATCCGGCCGGGCGCGCGGCGCGCGGCGAGCGCCTCCAGGTCGGACCGGGCCGGGCCGTCCCCGGCGACGTCGACGGTGACTCCGTCCGGCAGCGCGGCCACCGCCTCGACCAGCACGTCGACGCCCTTCTCCGCAGCCAGCCGGCCGGCGAAGACGACACCGCCGCCGGGCGTCTGCTTGGTGGCGATGCCGCCCAGGTCGACGAAGTGGTTCACCACCCGCAGCCGGTCCGGGTACACGCCGGCGCGACGCATCACGTCCGCCAGGAACTCGCTCGGGCTGACGAAGACCTGCACCGGGTCGTACGCGTCGAACTGCCGGTGCAACCACGACTCGACCGCGAGCAGGCCACTGCGCGACAACGATCCGTCCTTGCAGCGGCGGCGGGCCGCCTGCAGGGGGCCTCCGGTGACGCAGGCCTGGCAGGGTCGGCCCCGGTCCAGCAGTTGGTAGCTCGGGCAGGCGAGCTTGTAGTCATGCATGGTCAACACGCACGGCACGCCGGCCGACCGTGCCGCGGCGAGCACCGACGGCGAGAGCTGGTGGTAGATGTTGTGCAGGTGCAGCACGTCCGGCCGGAAGTCGTCGATCACCTGGGCCAGCCCTCGGCGGCTCGTCGGTGACCACAGCATCCGACCGACGGCCGTCGCGCGTGGTCGTAGCCCGCTCGGCGCCGGCTCCAGCTCCACTTCGGTCGGAAACCGCTGCGCGTACGGGAGCGGCGACTCGTTCTCCGGATGGCTCATGCCGAAGTAGGCGACAGTGTCCCCCGCCGCCCGCTGCAGGTCCGCGAGGTCGAGCAGGTAACCCTCTGCGCCGCCACGGCGGTAGAGGAACTTGTTCACATGCAGCACGCGCATCGACTCGGCCTGCTCACGTCGATCGGGCGAACCGGGCCCGGAGGTGACGACCGGGGTCTGCCCGCCCCGGCCAGGGCCCACCGTATGCAGGGCAGGTCTGCGAGTCCAGTTCACCTATGGCATGTACCTGAACGGTTGATCTTCGTATGCCCGTGCGGCCCGCGGCCTGGCCTCCCGCCATGATCTCCCGATAGCCTGGCTGCGCCGCCGGTCGTCCCCCGTTTCCCAGTGCGCCGGACCGGCGCCCGACCGAGGAGGACCCGTGGCAGCCGACGACGAGGTCTCCACAGTCGCGTACACCGCCCGCCGGATCAGGCGGCATCTGCGCTGGGCGCGCACCGAGGGGATCGGGCGGCTGATCGAAGAGGACCGCCTCGACCCCGTCGAGCGGGTCCGCACCGCACTGGCGAAACGACGCTGGCGGCGGCGGGCCGGCCGGGCTCCCGGCTCCGCGATGCCGGTCTACCTGGTCGGGCTGCAACGATCCGGCACGAACATGCTGGTCCGTGGCCTGGACGCGGCCCCCGAGGTCGAGGTCCGCAACGAGAACGACAGCACCCTCTTCCACCGCTTCCAGCTCCGCCCGGACGCGGTGCTGACCGCCACGATCCAGCGCAGCCGGCACGCGTACGTCCTGGTCAAGCCCCTCTGCGAGAGCCACCGCGTGGACGAGCTGCTGGCCCTGCCGGGGTCGACGCCCGGCCGCGCGCTCTGGGTCTACCGCGACGTCGACGACCGGGCCCGCTCCGAGGTCGCCAAGTTCGGTGACGCCAACCTGCGGGCGCTGCGCGCCATCGCCGACGGCAGCATCGGCCGACGGTGGCAGGGGCAGCGCCTCGACGCCGACGCCGTAGAGCTGATCCGGGCGCACGACCCGCAGAGGCTGGACCCGCACAGCGGCGCGGCCCTCTTCTGGTACGTCCGCAACTCGCTCGTCTTCCAGCTTGGCCTGGACCAGCGCGCCGACGTGCTGCTCTGCCGCTACGACACGGTCGTCGCGGAGCCAGCGGCGCAACTGCGGCGGCTCTGCGCCTTCCTCGACTTCCCCTACCGGCCGGGGCTGCACGCGCACATCGCCCCGCGCCAGTTCCACGACGCCGGAACGGGCCACCAGCCGTTACCGATCGACAGGCGCGTGCGGGCCCTCTGCGACGAGCTGACCGACCGGCTCGACAGGTGCGCCGCCGACGCCCGGTCCGAGACGAAGGCGGCCGACCGTGGCTGAACCAGCGACCCGTACCGCACCGATCTTCCTGGTCGGATGTCAGCGCTCCGGCACGACCATGGTGCGCCTCGTCCTGGACTCCCACTCCAGCATCAGCTGCGGCCCGGAGACCCGGTTCCTGCCCGACCTGCGACGGATCGTCGGGCGGGACTGGGAACGGTTGGCCCGCTTCGGGTTCCCCCGCGAGGACTGGCTACGCCGGATCCGGGACTTCTTCGGCGGCGTCCACGCCGACTACGCCGCCGCGCGGGGCAAGACCCGGTGGGCCGACAAGACCCCGCTGTATGCGATGTCCCTCGACTTCGTCACCGAGGTCTTCCCGGACGCCCAGATCGTGCACCTGATCCGGGACGGCCGCGACGTCGTGGTCTCGCACCGCAAACGGTTCGGCTACTGGTCCGCCGTCAAGTGCGTGGTGAAGTGGCCGCGCTACATCCGCGCCGCGCGGGCCGTCGGCGCCACCCTGCCCCCGGACCGCTACTACGAGCTGCGGTACGAGCAGGCGGTGACCGAGCCGGAGAAGACGATGCGGGGTCTCTTCGAGTTCCTCGGCGAACCGTGGGAGGACGGCATCCTCGACTACGACAGCAAGCAGCACGACGTGGCGCAGAAGTACACCACCGAGGCGGAGAAACGACGGGCCGCCGCGAGCGTGACCGAACCGATCTACGGCTCCCGGGTCGGCACCTACCGCCGCGAACTCGACCCGTTCCTCCGCCTGTTGGTCTGGGTCTTCTCCGGTCCGACCCTGCGCGCCCTCGGCTACCGGTGAACAGCCCTCGCCGCCTGGGCGCGTTCGCCGCGGCCCTCGTTGCCGCGCTAGTGGTGACCGCCGGCTGCACCGCCCGCCGCGACGATCCGCCGGCGCCCGCACCGGGGGCCGACACCCCATCGGCTACGCCCGCACCGGGAGGCGCCGTCAACGGGGTGAGCAACCCGTTCGGCGCGCACTGGGACTGGTCGCGCTACCAGCAGTTCGCGCCGTACCTGCGGCGGATCGCCGGGTCGGCGACCTACGAGGAGATCTCCTGGTGCGAGATCGAACGGACCTCGGGGCAGGTGGACTGGACCGGGCTGGACGAGATCGCCTCCCGCAGCCGGGAGCTGGGCATCACACTGCACCTGAAGATCCGTACCGGGGTGTGCTGGGCGACCGGTGGCACCGCGCGCTACACCCGGGGGGCGGCGAACAAGACCGAGTCGGCGATGCCCACCGACCTCGCCGCGTACCAACGGTTCGTCCGCTCGGTGGTGCAACGCTACGGCCCGTACGGGGTGCGCGAGTACGCCATCGAGAACGAGGTCAACGCGCCGAGTTACTGGGCCGGCAGCC
>NZ_JBSFBM010000124.1:0-17735 GCF_053592955.1 Micromonospora sp. NPDC002411
GTGGTCAGGTTCTTCGTGGGGAAGAACGAGAAGGTGGTCAGGTCGGCGAGCGAGCCGACCGGTCGCCCGTGGTACGTGCCGCCGATCGAGTGCGCCGCGTCGGCGAGCAACATCGCGTCGGAGCCCACCATCGCCTTCCGCAGGGCGTCGTAGTCGGCGGGGTGGCCGGCGTAGTCGACGGCGGCGACGACCCGGGTACGCGAGGTGACCGCGTCGGCTGCCGCTGCCGGGTCGAGGCAGAAGGTCTCGTCCTCCACGTCGGCGAACACGATCGTCGCGCCGAGGGCGGCGGCGCTGCTGGCCGTCGCCACGAACGTCATCGGCGAGACGACCACCTCGTCACCCGGCCCCACCCCGGCGGCCGCGTACGCCACGTGCAGCGCCGCCGTGCCGTTGGAGACGGTGGTGACGCCCACCCCACCGGTCCATTGGGCGAGGTCGGCCTCGAAGGCGTCCACCTGTGGTCCGGTGGTGAGCCAGTCGCCGCGCAGCACGTCGGCGACGGCGGCGATGTCCTCCTCGGTGACCGACTGCCGGCCGTACGGGAGCATCCCCGTCATGCGGTGATGCCGAGCATGTCGCGCAGTTGCTCGACGGTGAGCCACTCGTCGTTGGTGTCCGACTGGTAGGCGAACCCGTCCGGAACCGGGTCGCAGTCGATCGGCGGCTGGTAACCCCAGGTGGCGATGGTCGGTTGCACGATGAACCGGCCGTCGGCGCGAAGCGTCCGCCGGCTGTCGTCGGGCGCGATCATCTCCTCGTGCAGCTTCTCGCCCGGACGGATGCCGACCTCGTGGGTGGTGGCGTCCGGGGCCACGGCCTCGACCAGGTCGAGGATGCGCATGCTCGGGATGCGCGGCACGAACAGTTCGCCGCCCTGCATCTGGTCGAACGAGTCCATGACGAACTGGACGGCCTGGTCCAGCGTGATCCAGAAGCGGGTCATCCGCTTGTCGGTGATCGGCAGGCTCTTGCCCTCGGCGGCGAGCCGACGGAACAGCGGGACGACCGAGCCGCGGCTGCCCACCACGTTGCCGTAGCGCACCACGGCGAACCGGGTGGGGTGCTGGGCGGCGTAGTGGTTCGCCGAGACGAACAGCTTGTCGCCGACCAGCTTGGTCGCGCCGTACAGGTTGATCGGGCTGGACGCCTTGTCGGTGGAGAGCGCGATGACCTTCCGGACGCCGGCCTCGATCGCCGCGTCGACAACGTGCTGCGAGCCGGTGATGTTGGTGGCGATGTACTCGGAGGGGTTGTACTCCGCGGTGTCCACCTGCTTCAGGGCGGCGGCGTGCACCACGTGGTCGACACCGTGCATGGCCCGGGTGAGGCGGTGCCGGTCCCGGATGTCGCCGATGAACCAGCGCAGCCGCGGGTCGTCGCCCAGTTGCTGACGCAGTTCGTACTGCTTGAGTTCGTCGCGGGAGAACACCACCACGCGGGCGGGGTCGGCCTCGGTGAGGATGTGCTGGAGGAAGGTCCTGCCGAAGGAACCCGTTCCCCCGGTGATCAGAATGGACGATCCATTCAACTCACTCAATTTGGTGCTCCCGTGTTCGTGGATGAACGAGCGGCCCTCGGCCGGCCGACCGGGGTGCGACGCTAACGACGGCGGGTTAACTCCTCGGCGCTCGCCGGTGAACCACGACCCCTGCTCCCGTGAATGCCGGGCACCGCGCAGGCGAACACTTCCGCCCGGCCCGCAACCGGCCTGACCAGTCCGGTTCCGGCCGTTACAGTGGCCGCGCGGGAGACTCGGCAGCCCCCTTCGCAGCCGCTTTCCGCGTTCACCCGACATCCGCACCGCCTGGTGCGGGCGGTTCATCCCGAGCGTCACCGACGCGGGCCCACCTGCCCGCCGAGTCCGTGCGGGCCCGATCCGGCTGGCAATTCTGGAGGCGTTGATGGCATCCGGTAGCGACGTGATCGAACGGCCGGAGGTGGTGGCGGCGACACCCGACACCGCACCCGTTCGGCGCTGGGTGGTGCCGCTGTTGCTGGTCGTCGGTTGGGTGCTCAGCGTCGCCTGGCGGATGTGGTTGTCCCGGCACGTCGTGTTGCCGATCGCGCACACCGACGAGGACAGCTACCTCAACACCGCCCGTGCTCTGGCCGGCGGCCCGGGCGGCTTCAGCAGCGAGAACGATCTGCTGCGTCGGGTCGGCTACCCGATGCTGATCTCGCCGGCGTTCCTCGGGGACCGGGACTTCTCCGACAGCTACCGGATCGTCCAGCTGATCAACGCGATGGTCAACTCGCTGCTGCTGCCGCTGGCGTACCTGCTCGGCCGCCGTCTTCTCCGGCTGCCCCGGTCGTACGCGCTGCTCGGCGCTGTCGCTGCGGCGACCCTGCCGGCCACCGCCTTCTACGCCGGCGTCGCCATGATCGACACGGTGATGGCGCCGCTGGTGGTCGCCTGGCTGCTCGCCGTGCACCGCTGGATCGAACGGCCCGGCCCGCTCGCCGCCGCCACCGTCGGTCTGCTGGTCGGCGGGTTCCACCTGCTGCACTCCCGGGGCCTGGTGATCGTGGCGGTGCACGCCGGGTTGGTCCTGCTGCTGTTCGTCCGCCGTCGGATCAGCCCGCCCGCCGTGCTCGCGGCGCTGCTGCCGGTGCTCGCCATGGCGCTGGTCAACGCGGCCGCCATCCACTATCTCGGCGACAAGGTCTACCTGCTGGGCAGCACCCCCGGAGGTGGCTCGGTCGAGGCGGTCGCCTCCGCGCAGGGCGTGGTCCGGGTCAGTGCGGCCGTCGCCACCCAACTCTGGTACCTCGTGGTGATCACATTCGGGATGGCGGGAGTGGCCTGGGCGTCCGCCGTACGCGAGCTGTGGCGGCCACGGCACGGCGACGCGACCCGTTGGACGATGGGCGTGGCGCTGGTGGTGACCGTCGGGGTCGCCGGCGGAGCGTCGGTGATCCTGGCTGGCATCACCGGTAAGCCGCTGGACGCGATCTACGGCCGCTACGTGCAGATGCTGGCGCCGTTCTGGCTGCTGGTGGGGCTCGGGGTCCTCCTCACCGCCGGCCGCCGGGTGGTCCTGCGTCGGGCGGCGGTCGCGGTGGCCCTCCTGGTCGGCGGCGGCGCCCTGATCGCCGTCCGGCTCGCGTACGTGACCAGCCGGGGTCACCACCTGCGCTACGGCGGTTTCAGCGCACCGGACCTGGTGGCGTTGACAGGTGGGTGGCGGGAGATGCGACCGGTGGTCGGGTCGCTGGTCGGCATCGCCGGCTGTCTGCTCCTGGTCGCCACCGTCCTGGTTCCCCGGCTGCGGATGCCGATGCTCGGCGTGCTCGTCGTGGCCAACCTGGTGACCATGCAGGTGATCGACCAGCGCATCGTGCGGCCCGCCGTCGCGAGCACCGCGCCGACGCCCTCGGTGGCCGACGTCGGTGTACGCCCCGGTGAGCGGGTGTGGGCCTCGACCGGCGTGCACTACGTCCTGCGGTTCAACCTCAGCCACCAGGTCACCTGGACCGACGTTCGCTGGTTCGGCCTGGGGCAGCCGCCGGCCGCGGCGCAGGTGGTGTTCGCCCGCTGGGCGCCCGGCCAGGCCGACGACTGGGACGGCACGTCGTACGGCTTCGTCCGGCTCGGCGGCAACCCGGCGCAGCACTGGGCGGCCTGGCGGCGCGCCTGACCCACCCCGCTCCCGGTGGACATCACCGTTCGTGAACGGCGGATGTCCACCGGGAGCATGGCCGGTTAATGAATTCCGTCGGCCCTGGAAATTTGTGCGGCAATCAGCGTTGGCGGCGGTCGGCCCGGGCCAGGGAAATCGGGATCACCGTGATTTCCCGACCATCGGACAACTCCTGTCGTGGGGTGCCCTCGACGAATCGGAAACGTCGGTTCATCTGTCGTACGACGGTATTGTGACCGAGCACCTCGCCGTCGAGACGGTCCAGGTGCAGCCCGTCGAAGGCGTACTCCACGGCCTCCCGCATGACCCCCAGCCAGGCGGGCAGCGTCTCGCCCCGCCCATCCAGCCCGTCGGCGTCCAGGTAGAAGCCCCACGCTCCCGTCCGAGGGCCCTCCAGCCGCAGGTCGAAGAAGGTGACCACCCCGCAGGGACGGTCGTCTCGGACGTACACCAGAACCCGCCGGGACGGGTCGTCCCGGACCGCCGACCACCACCGGGCGTGCTCCTCGGCGGTGATCTCGTGACTGGTTTTGCTGACCTGACGGTTGGTTTCCTGATTACGCCAGGACAACATCAGGTGAACGTCGTCCGCTGTCGCTTCGCGCAGCACGTGCGTCTCGCTTTCTTATCTGTTCACGTCCGGTCTCGGCACCCTACCCGGGCCCACCGGCAAATCAGATATGCATTCGTTGGGTTGTAGACTCCGGCGCATGAACGAATTGAGTCGCGCGCAGATTCGCGACCTCATGGCTCAGGTGCTCGAGAACCAGGACAAGGAGCTGCCCACTGACGACGCGGCGCAGTTGCGGGAGATCGGGTTCCGGTCGCTGGACTTCTCCGAGCTGGCCCTGCGGGTGGAGGACGAGACGGGGGAGGAGCTCAACTTCGACGCACCCGGCCTGCGCCGCATCGCCACCGTCGGGGACGTTCTCGACTTCCTCGTCGAGCTTCAGCACCAGTGACCGTCGCGACGGCGGGCCACCGGACACCGGCGGGCCCGGAGCAGGCGGGCGTCGACAACCGGCTCGTCGTCGGCGGCGCCACGCTGACCTGGCGCACGCTGCCGCTGCCGGTCCTCCCCGACCCCAGCGCGGTGCTCGCCCACTCCGCAGTGCACGCGCTCACCGCCGCCCGGCAGCACGCCGTGTACGGCACCGAGCTGCTGCTCAGCACCGCGAGTCGGGTTGACGCGGCAATGCGTGTCGAACTGCTCGACGCCGGGTTCACCGTCAGCGTCCTCGACGACGACGGAGCGCACCCGAGTGTCCCGCCCCGGCGGCGAGCCGCCGAACCCGGCCGGCTCTGGCTGCTGACCTCGGGTTCGACCGGGCGTCCCAAGCGGGTCGGGCACACCCTCGACACGTTGACCACAGTGCGGGCCGACCAGCCCGATCGGACGTGGCTCTGCCCGTACGCCCCCGGCACGTACGCCTGGTGGCAGGTCGTCACCCTGTCGTTGACCCAACCCGGCCAACACCTGGTGGTGGTCGAGCCCGACGAGCTGGACGACTGGCCCACTGTCGCTGCCACGCACGGCGTCGACGCCGCCTCCGGCACCCCCACCTTCTGGCGTCGCACCCTCTACCGCGACGCCGCCGCGTTGGCCCGGGTGCCGTTGCGCCAGATCACCCTCGGTGGCGAGCCGGTGGACCAGGCCATCCTGGACCAGCTCCGGGACATCTTCCCCGCCGCCCGGATCTCCTGGATCTACGCGTCCTCCGAGGTGGGGGCGTCCATCGTGGTGCACGACGGGCGGGCCGGATTCCCGGTCGACTGGCTGGACCGGGAGACCCCGGGCCGCCCGACGCTCTCGGTGGTGGACGACGAGTTGGTGGTCACCTCCCCGTTCCACGGGGCGGGACTGGCCGGCCCGGTCCGCACCGGGGACCGGGTGCAGGTGCGCGACGACCGGGTGCTGATCACCGGTCGTTTGGACTCCGACGAGATCAACGTCGGGGGCAGCAAGGTCTCCGCCGGCGTGGTCCGTGGTGTGCTGGCCGAGCACCCGGCGGTGGCCTGGGCCCGCGTCACCGGCCGCCGCGCGCCGGTGCTCGGCCGGATGGTGGTCGCCGAGGTGGTCCTTGCTCCCACCAAGCACCTGGACACCGCCGAAGCCGCGCTGGTCCGCTGGTGCGCCGACCGGCTTCCCGAGTACGCGGTGCCACGCCGGATCCGCGTGCTGACCGAGATTCCCGTCAAGGAGAGCCTGAAGAGCGATGTCTGACACCCAGCTCGTCCCACCCAGCTCCGTGGTCCTCGTCTCCGGCGGCTCGCGGGGGCTCGGCCTGGCCATCGTCACCGACCTGCTCGATGCCGGCGTACGGGTTGCCGCCTTCGCCCGTACCGTCACCCCGGAGCTGGAGAAGCTCGCCGCCGAGCACCCCGACCGGGTGCACGTCGGCTCGGTGGACGTCACCGACCTGCGCGCCGCGCAGGGCTTCGTCCGTGCGGCGGAAGAGCGGCTCGGCCCGATCGACGGCATCGTCAACAACGCCGCGATGGGGCAGGACTCGCTGCACGCGCACACCGCCACCGACGACATCGCCCGGATCATCGAGACCAACCTGACCGCCCCGCTGCAACTGACCCGGCTGGTGATTCGCCGGATGCTCGCCAAGGGACTACGCGGACGGATCGTCAACATCACCTCGATCTGCGGGCAGCGCGGTTTTCCTGGGCTGGTCGCGTACTCGGCCACCAAGGGCGGCATGGACGCCGCCACCCGCTCGCTGGCGCGGGAGCTGGGCGGCCGGATGCTGGTGAACTCGGTCGCACCCGGCTTCTTCGCCTCGGAGATGTCCGCAGTGCTCGGCCCGACTCAGCTCGACCAGATCGTGCGCCGCACGCCGACGGGCCATCTGACCGAGCCGGAGGAGGTCACTCCAGTGGTACGGATGTTGCTGCGCGAGCACACCAACATCAACGGCCAGGTCATCGTGGTGGACGGTGCCGCCGCCATCTGACCTGGACCGGCCGGCCCGGCCCCGCCCGGTGCCGGGCCTGCTGGCCGCCGCGGAGCGGCACCTGCGCGTCGGCGTCCCCGCCGACCTGACCGACGCGGTGACCCGCAGTCACCTCGACGACGGCCGTTGCGTCGGCTGGTACGGCCCGACGACGCCGGGGTGGCGGGTGGCGATCGACGCGGAACGAGCGGACGCGCCGGTGCCTCCCGCGCTGGGACGCCGGTTCGGGGTGCAGGACTTCTGGGCGCGGTGGACCCGTGCCGAGTGCTGCTGCAAGTTGGCCGACGTCCCGGTGGCGGCCTGGTGGCGTCTCCACGGCCTGGGTACGCCGGCCGACGGGTCGGCGGTCTGGCGCACCCTGCGGGTGGCCGACCTGGTGGTAACCGTCGGCTTCGCCCCCGCATCCGGCCCCGTGCCCCTGCCCGCCTCCGTGGCTGGCTCGCGCCGCCTGGACCGCTAGGTGACGACTCGCCGCCACGACCGCTGCGTGGCGACGTGCCGCTGCGTGGCGACGTGCCGCCGCGTGTGACGGCCGGCCTGCCGTTGGTACCGGCGGTGCCTGTAGAGCTGCCCCACAGGTGGGGCAGGCGCGCGGGCCTCGTGGGTCGTCGTAGCCCTGAGGCGACGGAGTTTGATCCTGGTTGCCGGTGGGAGCAGCGTTGCCGGCCCCATATTCGGGGCAGCTCTACAGGCACCCAGCCCAGTCCCACCAGGCCGGACCGCACCCGCTCGCCTCCGCCCCACCGGGGCCGGGCTGCGCCCGTTGCTCAGCCCAGCCCGCGTCCACAGCCCAGCCCGTGTCGACGGTCAGATCAGGTCCCAGCTCAGCGGGGTGCCGCGTGAGACGTCGGTGGTGAAGGTGCGACCCAGGACCCGGTCGATCTCCACCGGAGCCAGCCCGCCGGCCGGTCGGATCGACCTGACATTGTGGATGGTCACCGGGTCGCCGGCCCGCACGTCCTCGACCACGAACAGCGAACGGCGGAACCGCAGCCCCTCCCGCTCGGCCGGGGTCGGGCCGATCGCGGTGCCACCCATGGCCGCGTACGCGCGACCGGACTCGGCCACCAGGGCCGTCAGCTCCGCCGGGTTCAGGGAGAAGTCCGAGTCCACGCCGCCGTCCGCCCGGTCCAGCGTGACGTGCTTCTCGATGAAGCAGGCGCCGAGCGCCACCGAGGCGACCGCCACCCCGATGCCGGGCGTGTGGTCGGACAGCCCGACCGGCACGTCGAACGCGCCGGCCAGCACCGGAATGCGCCGCAGGTTGCTGTCGGCCGGCGGCGCCGGGTAGGAGGCGGTGCAGGCCAGCAGGACGATGCCCGCCGCGCCACCGTCCCGCGCGGTCCGCACCGCGGCGTCGATCTCGGCGACCGTCGCCATGCCCGTGGAGATCACCATCGGCTTGCCCGTGCTCGCCACGAGCCGGATCAGCGGCAGGTCGACCAACTCCGAAGAAGCGATCTTGTACGCGGGCGCGTCCAGCGACTCCAGCAGCTCCACGGCTGTCGCGTCGAACGGCGACGAGAACACGGTCAGGCCACGCTCGCGAGCCCGCTCGAAGATCGGGGCGTGCCATTCGTACGGGGTGTGCGCCCGCTCGTAGAGGCGGTACAGGTTCTCCCCGCCCCACAACTCGTGCCCGCTGGAGATCCGGAACGCCGGGGTGTCGACGTCGATCGTGATGGTGTCCGGCCGGTACGTCTGGAGCTTGAGCGCGTGCGCCCCGCTCTCGGCCACCGCGTCGACGATGGCCAGCGCCCGGTTCAGATCTCCGTTGTGGTTGCCGGACATCTCGGCGACCACGAACGGTCGTTCCCCGGCACCGACCGCGTGCGGTCCGATCTTGATTGTCGCCGTCATTCCGACCTCTGCTCAGGTACACCCGCACCGGTGTGCGGTGGTGCTGTCGTCGTCCGCCCGGCGGGTGGACGACCTGGAAAACCAGGGCGCCGGGAGCCGGCCCGGCTCCCGGCGTGCGGTGCGGTGGCGGCGTTCACGGCAGGCGGCTCCCGGCCAGCGCATCGCGCCGCTGCGTGGTCGTGACGACCTCGTCGTCGCCTGTCGTCGCGGTGCCCGCCCCTCGACCCGGGTCGTCGTCGGCGGTGACCGAGTCGGAACCAGCGTCGACGCCGCCCACTGGGCCCTGGCGACGCAGGCGGCCGGCGACCCGGTGCGCCTGGCGCAGAGCCGAGTACGCCAGCCAGTCGCCGCGCCCCACAAGGCGGTGTTTGAGCCCGGTCACTCCGGGCGGTAGCGGATATCCACCGGTGGGCAGGTACCGGCGGTAGTGCTCGGCGGCCCGGTGGAAGAAGTCCCGCCGCAGGTGTGGGTGTAGCCGGCCGTCGTTGCCCACCACCACCAGATAGTGGTTGATCATCAGTTGGAACAGTTCGGCCTGCAACCGCTCGTCCGGGTGCTTGCGGGCGACCCAGTCCAACAGCCGCTCGTACTGGGCGAACGCGTCGAAGTGCCGGCCGCTGCGGGTGGAGGTGATCGCGCCGTGCCGGCCCTGCCGGTACAGGTAGCAGACCCGGTCCAGTACGGAGATCTTCTCGGCGCCGATCAGCAGGGGGTGGCTGAACGGGATGTCCTCGTACCAGCCGGGGAAGAAGCGCAGCTCCAACTGGTCCAGGAAGTCTCGCCGGACCACCTTGTTCCAGGCGGTGTGCTGCACCCGCAGCAGCTGCGGCTGGTCGTCGAGGCGTGTCACGCCGGGGATGCCGCGTAGCAGGTGACTGCTCGCGTCGACCTCCCGACGACCGTCCTCGTGCACCCGCAGGTGGTCCAGCATCAGCACGTCGGGCTGGTGCTGGCGCAGCCGGTCCAGCACCGCGGGGATCGTTCCCGGTGGCAACCAGTCGTCGCTGTCGACGAACCAGACGTACCGGCCGGTGGCCACGTCGAGCCCGGCGTTGCGGGCCAGGCCCAGGCCCACGTTGCTGCTCAGGTGCACGACGCGGACACCGTCGCGGCCGGCGGCGTAGGAGCGGAGCATGTCGCCGCAGCCATCCGGGGAGGCGTCGTCGACGGCGATCATCTCGACCGCGTCCGACTCGTCCGCCGGGATGTCGGCCCGGATCGACTCCAGGCACTGGTACAGGTATGCCTCGACGCCGTACACGGGCACGACGATGCTCAGCAGCGGTGCGTGCGTCGGCTCATTGACCACGCCCGCCACCTTTGACGGTCAGGGTGGCCGAACCCGGAACCTGACGTGACCGCCGATGGTGGAGTCCCTGAACTCCCCCCGAGCGGGAGGTTAACGGCGGCAGGCCCGCAGTCCACCAATCCGGCGACCGTGGCGTGCCCGTACCGCCGTCGGCGGGTGGGACACGTCCGGTTCACCCGAGAGTGACCCGGTAGGGTGCCTCGGTGCGGCCCTGCCGGGCCGTCGCGGGCGTCGCCGTCGCGTCGTCCGACGCCGCGCCGAGGAGGATACGGACGTGCTGGTGACCCTGCCGATCTTCAGGATCCCGGCATGACCAGCGCCGCTGCGGTGTCGACCGCACGGCCCGCCGTCACGCCCGCCCGGCTGCCCTCGCTGACAGGGCTGCGCTGGATCGCCGCGTTACTGGTCTTCGGCTTCCACGCCGGCACCATGCGGATCATCGCCGAACCGGACTACAAGGCGGTGGTCGACGCGCTGTTCACGCTCGGCCTGTCCGGGGTGCAGTTCTTCTTCATCCTCAGCGGTTTCGTGCTGGTCTGGTCGGCCCGCGTCGGCGACTCCCGGCGCACCTTCTGGCGGCGTCGAGTTGCCAAGATCTACCCGAACCACGTCGTGCTGTGGGGTGCGGCCCTGCTGGTCGCCTGGTGGTTCGCCGATCCGGTCCTGCCGGCGGTCGCGTTGGAGAACCTGCTGCTGTTGCAGGCGTGGGACCCCCGGATGGGCTGGTTCTACAGCGTCAACACGGTGAGCTGGTCGCTCTCCTGCGAGTTCTTCTTCTACCTGTGCCTGCCCCTGGCGCTGCCGCTGCTACGCCGGGCCAGCCCGAAGCTGCTCTGGGTGCTGATCGTCGCGCTGCCGCTGCTGATCCTCGCGCTCTGGCCGGCCCAGCAGTTGGTGCCGGAGGTGAGCCGGTGGTGGTTCACCCAGATCTTCCCGCCCGTACGGTCGCTCGAGTTCTGGTTGGGCGCCGTCGCGGCCGAGCTGATGCGGCGGGGTCTCTGGCGCGGCCCGGGGCTCACCGTCGCCAGCCTGGTCTTCGTGGGCACCTGGGTGGCGGCCGCTCAGTGGATCCGCGCGGAGCTGTGGACGACGCTGCTCGCCGTCGCGTACCTGCTGGTGATCACCGCCGCCGCGGACGCCGACGTGCGGGACAAGCGCTCCCCGTGGCGGTCCCGGCCGCTGGTCTGGCTCGGGGAGGTCTCCTTCGCCTTCTACCTGGTCCACGTCCTGGTGATGACGAGCGTGCTGCGGTGGAGCGGTGACTGGGGGACCGGGTTCACGGGCTGGCGCGGGCCGGCCGTGGTGCTCGGCTTCCTGGCGGTGAACCTGGTCCTCGCCGGGCTGCTGCACCGCTTCGTGGAGACGCCGATGATGCGTCGACTCGCACCGCGCCGCCCAGCTCGTCCGGCGTCCGTCCCCCGCCAACGCGCGGGCGGTCCCGACGCCGCCGGGGAGAGCGGGCAGCAGACCAACGGTCGATCAACGTACGCCGACTCGCGCTGACACCGTCCACCCTGCTCAGTGGGGTTCGGCGCGGCGTGCGACGACACGCCCGTGGTCGGTGCGTCGAGGTCGGCACGACGGTAGCGTGAGGTCGTGCTTCCGGTCGCGTTCACCTGTCCGCTGTGGTGGGTGGCGCGCTGGGCGACGCGGGTGCTGACCAGCCTCGCCGTCGTCGCGGCCCTGGCGCTCGGCGCGGGCCCGGCCTCGGCCGCTGTGCCAACTCCGTTCGCCCTCGGCGCACTCCCGGCGACCTGCCCGTCCACCTCCGCGCAGGGGGCGGTGCACGAGGCGCAGGCGACGACCGAGGAGCCCGTCGAGGAATTCTCCTCGGCGTGGTCGGTCGACCCGCAATCGGCTCCGCCCGGCGACCAGGCCACTGCCCGGACCGGCCCGCTGCCGGTGCGCGCGGCCGGGTCCGACCGGCTGCCCCTGGTCCACGGCCCGAGCAGCCGGGCACCCCGGGCGCCACCCGGGCGCTGAGTCACCGGGACGAGCGTCCCGCCCGCCGCGCCTGTCGACCCACCAGCTCCGCGCCCCACCGGCCCGTGCTCCGCCCTGGCCCGGTGGCGGTGGGGCTCCCCATCGCATCGCTCTCTCCCGAGGTGCCGACCATGGAGACCGCCGTCTTCTACCAGTTCGTGACCGAGGTGCCGCAGGCCGCCGCCATCTGGTCCACCCTGTTCCTGCTGGCCCTGGGCGTACTCGCCCTGCTGGTGGCCCGCCCCGAGCGGGACACACCCTCGGACGACCCGCGCACGGCCGCCCCCACCGCTCGTGAGGTGGCCGCCGCCGAGGCTGCCGACCTGCGCCGGTACGCCGAGGAGGTAGCGGTCGCCGCGACCGGCGCGGCCAGGACCGCGCAGCGGCGACGTGCTGACTGGCTGACCGCTCAGGAGGAGATGGAGCGGGCCTGGTGCGCCTATGACGAGGCGGACACCGCCGCCCGTCGCTTCGCGGGCGCCGAGGCGCTGCCCACCCCGCAGACCCCCCGCACCCCGGCCGAGTACGCCGCCCGCGAGCGCTACCTGCACCGGGCCGCGATGACGGCGTACTGGCGGGGTGACCTGAGCATGGCGCAGCTCGGCGACGTGTTCGCGCACCGGCGCGGCTGGGATCCCCGGCGGCACCCGGTCGAGCAGGAGGTGCTGTTCAGCCGGACGATCCGGGACGCCAGGCTGGCCGACTACCAGGCCGCCGCATCCCGGGAGCGTGCTGCCTGGCGGGACGCGGAACTGGCTGCCGACTCAGCGCGAGCCCTCGCAGCGGAGACCTGCGCGGCGGCGGCCCGGCTGCGACCGAACCCGCTACCCGCGCGCCGGGCGGTGACCGGTGTGTTCCGACCCGCTGTCGTGGCGCGGTGGCGGCCGGCGCGGGCGAGTTGAGCCCGATCCGTGACGTGAGCCGGCTCACGCCGACCGAGAATCGGGCGTCCGGCGCGATCGGCACGATTCTTCCGGTGAATCTGGTCGCATTCTCGGCGGCCTGTCCGGTTGTCGCCCGTAGGCGTCACCGTAACCGCTTGTCCCATCGAGTCACGTCAGCGGCAATACGCGCAGAAATTGCTACGCTATTTCAGGTTTACGCAGGTGGAGCTGGCTTGGCAGGGGTGCGGACGGGCCAGTACTGTCGTCCCGTCCGGTGCGGTAACCGATCGCAAGAGGCGACGCCGCGCCGACCCGCTCAATCGTGATGAACGAACCGGGGACCCACCAGTAAGTCCGGGGTGAATCCGCGAGCCACAGCCCGCGGTAGGGCGATCTTCCCGCCCGAATCCGTCAGCTAACCCGGTAGGCGGTGTCGGAAGGAGTTCCATCCTCGTGCAGCACCTTTCCACCCCTCGGTTGTTCCCTCGCCTCCACGGCGCAGCGGTGCCCCCGCTCATTCGTCCAGTGACGGTGAGCTGACCCCCGGGTCATCGCCTCACCGCCCGGCCACGCCGGGCGTTCCCCTGAGCGGTTCACCATCCGCGGACCACGGTCCGCGCGCTGGCGCCTGCCCGGATACCGGTCCGGTCGCCGGTGTGCCGCTCTCCCCCCGATCCGTGGAGGACCCCGTGAAGCACACCCTGCAGCGTCAGCTCCGCCGTTTCGCCACCGAGCGCCCGTACCAGATCGTTGCCGCCTCCGCCGCGGCCCTCGCGATCGCCACCACCACCGGCGCCCTGCTCACCACCGCCGACGACGCACCCGCCGGCCAGCGCACCGCGACCACCGTCGCCGAGATGCGCAGCGACGTTGCCGCCTCCCGCGGCGAGGTGCGTGAGGCGTCCCCGTCGGCCAGCGCCGCGCCGAGCACCGCCGCCCCGGCCACCAGCGCCGCGTCGCCGGCGGCCAAGGCGAAGGCCAACCCCGACCTCACCCGTAAGCCGACGCCGCCGAAGCCACCCGCGACCAAGGTGCTGGACTACGACTACGAGGCGCAGAACACGTACTACAACTGCGGCCCGGCGGCCACCCGGAACGCCCTCAGCGCCACCGGTATCGACCGCACCCAGGAGGAGCTCGGCGCCGAGCTGGGCACCACCGAGATGGGCACCAACTCGGCCGAGGACACCACCCGCGTCCTCAACGCCGAGGTGAAGGGTTCCCCGTACCGGACTCGGATGTTCGCCGGCGCCCCCAGCCCGGCCCAGATGGACCGGCTCCAGGCCGACGTCGTCAAGGCCATCACCGACGGCCGTGGCGTGGTCGCGAACGTCGTCGGCGACGCCGTCGACACCAACGGCGGTTACCACTCCTACGGCGGCGGGCACTACATCGCCGTCGTGGGTTACAAGGACAACGGCCGCACCGTGCGGATCGCCGACTCGGCCAACGCGGCCGACCCGTCGTACTGGATCACCACCATCGACCTGGCCAACTGGATCGCCAGCCGGGGCTACTCCGCCTGACCCAGGCACGCTGACCGCCGCGGGCGTCGTCCCCCACAAGGGGGCGGCGCCCGCGGCGTTTTTCGTCGGTGCCGTCAGCGTCGCGCGGGAGGCGGCGTGGATGACGACTCTCGTACCGGGCCGTGAACCGTGGGAGACTGCGGCCGTGGTGGATGAATCGGGTGGTCAAGCCGGTCGCGGGCGGGTCCTGCTGCTCCTGCACGGAATGGGCACGACCGGGGACGTCTGGTTGCCGTGGGCGCCGCTGCTGGAGCAGCGCTGGGCGGGGCGGTGGCTGGCACCGGACCTCGCCGGCCACGGCTGGGCGGAGCCGCTGCCGTCGTACACCTTTGCGGGGTTCGCCGACCGGATAGCGCGCGGCCTGGCGCTCGGCGACCGGCTCGTCGTGCTCGGGCACTCGCTGGGCGGGGTGGTCGGCCTCGCGCTGGCCGCGAACGCCGCCGGGGCGCCCGTGGACGCCGTGGTCGGGCTGGGCATCAAGGCCGTCTGGTCACCCGACGAGCTGGCCCGCGCCGCCGGCCTCGCCGCCCGTCCGGTCAGCTGGTTCGCCACCCGCGCCGAGGCGGCACGCCGCTACCTTCGGGTGTCCGGCCTGGCCGGCCTGGTCCCGCCGGACCATCCGGTGGTGGACGCCGGCCTGCGTCAGGTCGACGGCCGGTGGCGTCTCGCCATGGACCCGACCGCGTTCGCCGTCGGCGAGCCCGACCTGGCCGCGCTGCTGGCGGCGACCGACGCGCCGGTCGTGCTGGCGCGCGGGGAACACGACCCGATGGTCAGCGACGAACAACTCAAGGAGTACGGGGTGCCGGTCGCCACGCTGCCCGGTCTCGGCCACAATGCGCACGTGGAGGACCCGGCGGCCGTGCTGGCGCTGCTCGACCCGTATCGCTGAGCGGTCCCGAGCGGAAATATCGGTCGTGCGACCGGGCTCCCGACGCCTACATTCGCCCGGATGCCTGCCGTTGATCCGTCCCTTGTGGTCAGCGTGAGCCTGAATGTCGTCGACTCTCGACTCGACGATGCCGCGCGTCGGTGCCGATCCCTGGTCGCCTCGCTCGGCGCGGTGGGTCTGGTGGCGTCCCGCACCGAAGCGGACCATCCCCGCGACGGGGTGAACGTCGACCTGACGCTGATGCCGTCCGTCCCGTCCGCTCCGGGCGCTGAGGCGGTCCGTCACCTGGCCGCGCCCCTGCTGACGCGCTTCCGGTGGAGCCGTGGCGATCTCGAGGTGGACGAATCGGCGGCCGGTCACCCGACGGGTTTCGCCGCCGGTCGGGAGCGGACGACCGACGGCGTGACGCCGATCTGCGTGTCCATCTGCGCGGCCGCCGACACCGAAGGCGAGTGGTGGGACCCGCCGGAGTGGCTGCCCGCCGACGAATCCGTCGTTCCTGTCCGGCGACGGGTCAGGCGGCTGCCGGCTGCGGCGTCCGACGACGACGTCGTGGCCCGGGTGCACGCCCGGCTGACCGCCCCCGATCTCGACACGGCTCTGGTCCGCTGCCTTCCGCTGCTCGGGCGGCCGGACGTGTGGTCCGTCGACCTGCGACAGATGGCGACCGACGACGGCGTCTGGAGTCTGGCCCTGCTCCTGGTGCTGCCTATGGTCGACGTGTCACCGCAGGCTCCCTTCGGGACCGCTGTGGACGCCCTGGCCGCCGAGTTCGGATCGCCGTCGGGGCACCTACGCAGGTCACCGTTTGGAACGTGGATGGTGGCGGCGATGGAGACGACCCGGCCGCTCAGCGACGCGCCGGCGGTCGAGGCGTTGTACGTGCGGACCGGAATCGACCCGTTCGACCCGGGGCCGGTCGACCGGCCGGTGGAGATCCGGGAGATGGTGCTCCGAGGCCAGGACGAGGACGGTCCGGACGAGGCCGAGTTGATACGCGCGATCGAGGAGGCGTTGCGAGACGCCGTACGTGTCCTGCTGGTGGTCGACGTCACCGGCCCGGTTGCGGACGCCAGGGCCGTGGTCCGGGGCCTCGTTCGGATCGAGGACGATGACATCGACTCGACCACCACCGAGATCCTGGCTGACGGACGGCTGCGGATCGTCGCGCACCTCGGGGCCACGTTGCTGACGGCGGAGGAGATCGTGGAGGTCGTTGTCGCATCGACGGATCTTCAGCCCTGGGTGCGATCGGTCCCCGAGTCGGCCGACGGTCTCGCGACCGCCGAATGGCGTGCGCCGGCCGACACTCGCGGGGTCGTCCGGGTCGAGGTCACGGCAGGGTACCGGCTCGGGCTCAGCTAGCTGTCAGCCATCCTTCCCGGCCCGACAGCCCGGGTCAGGCGAGAGGGGAGAGCTGCGGCGACCGCTCGGCCGCGGTGTCCGGTGCCGACGTCAGCTCGCGGCGGGCGGCGCTCAGGAAGGCGTCGGCGTACGACTCGGCGGGGAAGTCGCCCAGGTAGCGGCGACGGGTGGCCCACCGCGCCTCGGCCAGCGGGTCGGTGTCCAGCAGGTCGGTCAGCACCTCGTCCACGTTGGACATGTCGCGGCGCAGCACGTACCCCGAACCGGCCAGCGGGAAGCGCTCCACGAACCGGTCGCCCTCGCCACCCATGTCGGTCACCGCGTACGGCTTGCCGGAGTAGAGGTAGTCCGAGATCACCCCGGACACGTCGGAGACCAGCGCGTCGGACGAGTTGACGCACTCGGTCAGGCTCAGCTCCCGGGCCGCCGACCCGAACACGTGCTGCCGGCCGGTGCGCGCCCGATCGGCCGTCAGCAGCTCGGTCAGCCGGCCCAACTGGCGTGCCGACGCCGGGGTCTGCGTCGTGTACGGGTGGGCCCGCAGGATCACTGTCGCGCCGCGCTCCAGCAGCCGCCGCAGCAGTTGCTCGGCCACCGGCAGCGAGCAGTAGTCGGCGTCGGCGTGGTGCCCGGTCCAGGTGGGGGTGTAGAGCACAGTGGGGTGGGCCAGGCCCCGCGCCGGCTCCTGGCGTACCTGGATCGACTCGACCTGTGGGCGGCCGACCACCACGAACTTGTCGGCAGGAATCTGCACCCCGGCGCGGGCGTACCTGTCGATCGCTGCCGGCCCGGCCACGAAGATCCGGTCGAAGATCCCGGACACCGGGTTGGCGCTCGGTGCCTTGTCGCTGTCGCCGTGGTGCAACTGCACGTGGGTGAGCTGGGTGAAGCGGATGCAGTGGCTGTTCTTCGCCCCGTGGTTGACGTAGAACGCGGCCCGCAGGCTCGGCACCAGCGCCTCGTCCATGGCCCGCAGGGTCGGGCAGTAGACGACCGGAGCGTCGGTGGCCGCGGCGATCGGTGCCAGGAACTCCGGCTCGCGCAGCATGACCAGGAACGGGCGGCCGATCCGCTCCAGGTACGGCAGCCACATGGTGACCTGGTATTCGGAGCCGGGCGGAGCGGAGAAGTAGAGCACGAACTCCGGCTGGTGCCGACGCAGCGCGCGGCCCACCGCGCCACCGCCGGCGGCCGGCCGGAACCGCCGCCGGGCCAGGTCCAGTGCGACAGCCCCGACGATCAGGTCGAGCCGGAACCGACCGAGGAACAGTTCCTTGCCGAAGCTGGGTCGGTCCCAGGTGGACTCGCG
>NZ_JBSFBM010000125.1:0-17703 GCF_053592955.1 Micromonospora sp. NPDC002411
GGTTGCGGTCCATCAGGGTCTCGTCCTCGCTCTCGGCGATGATCCCCTCGATCAGCTCGTCGCGGGACTCGTCGATGGCCCGCTGGTGCTCCGGGTCGGGATCGCGGACGTCGGCGGGCAACCCGGCGCTGTAGTCGAAGACCCGACGAGTGATCAGGCCGAGCAGGCCCTCGGTGGACACGCCGTCGTCGCCGAGCATCGGCAGGTAGAGCGGCATCACGTTGTCGCCGAAGAGGCGCTGGCAGAGCGCCACCGTCTCGTCGACGTCGGCGCGGGGCTGGTCCAGTCGGGCCACCGCGACCGCGCGGGGCATGTCGACGGCGGCGCACTCCTCCCACAGCGCGACGGTGGCGGCGTCCATGCCGCCCGCCGCCGAGACGACGAAGAGCGCGGCGTCGGCGGCCCGTAGCCCGGCCCGCAGCTCGCCCACGAAGTCGGCGTACCCGGGGGTGTCCAGGAGGTTGACCTTGATGCCGTTGTGCAGCAGTGGTGCGCAGGACAGGCTGACGGAGCGTTGTTGGCGCACGGCGGCGGGGTCGTGGTCGCCGACAGTGGTGCCGTCGACCACGGAGCCGGCCCGGCCGATCGTGCCCGTCGCCGCGAGCAGGGCCTCGACAAGTGTCGTCTTGCCCGCTCCGGAGTGCCCGACGAGCACCACGTTGCGGACCCGCTCGGGCTCGGTCATGACCGGCGTGCCGCCGGTGGAGCCCTTCTCCTGGTTCTTCTGCGCCATCGGGCGCACCTCCCTCAGCCGGTGGTGGGTGGCGACCGCCGCGCGACGGGAAGCGGCCCGGGGCGAGTGCGCGGCGATATCCTCCGGTGGTCTGCTGCACAGCGGGAACGGGACGGGTGGATGGGTGAGCTGGCTCACCCCCTGGCCCGATCTCACACCCGTTGCCGGGTAGGCACAAGCCTCTCGCAGGCGCGTCGGCGGGACCGGCCGTATCGGCGGAGCTGGGCGGACCGTTATCGTGGGGACCGCCATGGCGAAGATCTTCCAAGTGTCGGCCCGCGCGGGGATGACCCGCGTCGTCGAGCCGATTGCCCGTGCCCTTCTGCGCGCGGGCGTCACCCCCAATGCCGTCACCGTCGCGGGCACCGTTGGTGTGCTCGTCGGCGCGCTCGGCTTCGGTGCCCGCGGCCATCTGGTCGCGGGCGCGTTGATTGTCACCCTGTTCGCGCTCACCGACCTGCTCGACGGGACGATGGCCCGGATGAGCGGTGGCTCCACCAGGTTCGGCGCGTTCCTCGATTCGAGCATGGATCGGGTCGCCGACAGCGCCGTCTTCGGCGCTGTCGCGTACTGGCTGGCCACGCAGGACAACTACTCGGGGGTGGCTGCCGCGCTGGTCTGCCTGGCCGCCGGGAGCCTGGTCTCCTACGTGAAGGCCCGCGCCGAGGGTCTCGGCATGACCTGCAACGTGGGTATCGCCGAGCGCACCGAGCGGCTGCTGATCGTCGGCGTCGGCGGAATCCTCACCGGCGTCGGTGTCGATCCGGCGCTGGAGATCGCGCTCTGGCTGCTCGCCGCCGTGTCGATCTTCACGGTGGGGCAGCGGATGGCGCACGTCTACCGCCAGGCCCAGCAGCTCCAGCCGGACGGCCAGGCGTGAGCGGCGCGGTGACGCGGTCCCGGAAGACCGGCGGCCGGGCCGCGTGAACCTCACCGAGCTGGGCTACGTCGCCGGGTGGCGGGTGGTCCGCGCGCTACCCCGGCCGCTGGTCGCTGCGGCGTTCCGGGCGGGCGCGGACCGCGCCCACCGACGCGGCGGCGGGGGTACGGACCGACTGCGCGCGAACCTGCGCCGGGTGGTCGGCCCGGAGCTGCCCGACGCCGAGCTGGACGATCTCGTCAAGCGGGGGCTGCGCTCCTACGCCCGGTACTGGATGGAGGCGTTCCGGCTGCCGTCGTTGAGCCGGACGCAGATCCTGTCCGGCTTCCGGCTCGACGGCGCCGAGATGCTCGCCGCCGACGTGGCCGCGGGCCGGGGCGCCGTGGTGGCGTTGCCGCACGCCGGCAACTGGGACGCCGCGGGGGCCTGGGTGGCGGCCACCGGTTGGCCGCTCACCACGGTCATGGAGCGACTCAAGCCGGAGGGCGTCTACGAGCGTTTCATCGCCTTCCGGGAGAGCGTGGGGATGGAGATCCTGCCGACCCACGGTGGGCCGCGTCCGGCGTTCGAGGTGCTGCTGGACCGGTTGCGTGCCGGTGCGGTGGTGCCGCTGCTGGCCGACCGGGACCTCTCCGCCCGTGGTGTGGAGGTGGACTTCTTCGGCGGGAAGACCCGGATGCCGGCAGGGCCCGCGTTGCTCGCGTTGCACACCGGAGCGCCGCTCTACGTGGCCTCGATGTGGTACGAACCCGACGCGGCCTGCGCGTCGCTCGCCGGCCCGCTGCCGGTGCCGGGGCCCGAGGTGGGGCCCCTGGACGAGCGGGTCCGGTCGCTGACCCAGCTGATCGCCGACCGTCTGGCGGCGGGTATCGCCCGGCATCCGGAAGACTGGCACATGTTGCAGCGGATGTGGCTGGACCAGCGGGCGGCGGGGGACGGCACGGCGCTGCCCTCGTCGGCCTCCGGTCCGGCCTGAGGGCGAGGTGGGCACGGTGGGATGGTGTCCCACGATCACGGACAGGGGGCGCTGACGCATGCGGATCGGCATCGTGTGCCCGTACTCCTTCGACGTCCCCGGCGGTGTGCAGAACCACGTGATGGACCTCGCCGAGGCGTTGATCGCCCTCGGTCACGAGGTCAGCGTGCTCGCCCCGGCCGACGAGGATTCGCCGCTGCCGCCGTACGTGGTGTCCGCCGGCCGTGCCGTGCCGCTGCCGTACAACGGATCGGTGGCCCGGATCGCGTTCGGCCCGGTCTCGACCGCCCGGGTCCGGCGCTGGATCACCAACGGCGACTTCGACGTGCTGCACGTGCACGAGCCGCTCACGTTGAGCCTGTCGTTGCTGGCCGTGCTCTCCGCGCGGGGCCCGGTGGTGGCCACGTTCCACACCGCGATGACCCGTTCCCGGGTGTTGGCGGCGGCGCAGGGTGTCCTCCAGATCGTGTTGGAACGGATCACCGCCCGGATCGCGGTCAGCGCGCTGGCCCGCAAGGTGCAGGTGGAGCACATGGACGGCGGCGCCGTGGAGATCCCCAACGGGGTGGCGGTGGCCAAGTTCGCCGACGCCGAGCCGTTGCCGGGCTGGCCGGGGGATTGGGGCCCGGGTACCGGCGGCACGCTGGGGTTCCTCGGCCGGTTCACCGAGGCGCGCAAGGGCTTCCCGGTGCTGCGTGACGCGTTCGTGGCGCTGGCCGCCACCCGACCCGGGCTGCGGTTGCTCGTCGCCGGCCCCGGTGACCCCGACGACCTGTACGACCAGTTCCCGGCCGATCTGCATGAGCGCGTCACGTTCCTCGGCCTGGTCACCGAACCGGACAAGGCGCGCATGTTGCGGAGCGTCCACCTCTACGTGGCGCCGAACACCGGTGGCGAGTCGTTCGGCATGATCCTCACCGAGGCCCTGGCCGCGGGTACGACGGTTGTCGCCAGCGACCTGGACGCGTTCCGGCGGGTGCTCGACGGTGGGCGCGCCGGTCGGCTCTTTCCCACCGGCGACCCGGTGGGGCTGCGCGACGCGCTGACCGAGCTGTTGGACGACCCCTCCGCGCGGGCGACGTTGACCGCCTGCGGGGATCAGGTCGTGGCGAATTTCGACTGGCCGGTGGTTGCCCGCCGTGTTCTGGAGGTATACGCAGCGGCGATCGAGGCAACCGACGGGCGGGTCATCGACCAGGAATGGGTGGGGCTGGGCTGACCGCTGTGACTGACGGTGTTGCGGTGACCGGTCAACCGGCCCGACCGCACCCAATCGGAGCTGAAACGGAGCAGCACTACGATGCCGCACATGTGGTGGGTGGTGGCCGCGAGCGTGGTCGTAGGGCTGGTCGCGGCGTACCTCATCTGGACGGCCGGTCGGGTCGACAGGTTGCAGGGTCGCGCGGAGCTGGCGGCCCGGGCCCTGGACGCCCACCTGCTGCGCCGGGCGGCCGCGGCCGCGGTGCTGGCTGAGCGGCGTTTCGGCGTCGAGCTGTACGCGGCGGCCCGGATCGCCCTGGACGCCGGCCCGGACGAGCGTGAGGCGGCGGAGAACGACCTGACCCGGCAGTTGCGTGCCGTCCAGTTGGATCCGGACGATCCGGACTGTGGGGCGGTCATCGCGGCCAGTCGCCGCTTGGCGCTGTCCCGGCAGGTGCACACGGATCTGGTCCGGGACGCGCGCTCGGCGCGTAGCCGGCCGCTGGTGCGGTTGTTGCGGATGGGGCGGGGCCGGGAGTGGCCGCGCTACTTCGACATCGACGACCCGACCCTGACGGTGCCCGCCGACGTCCCCGCCACCTGACCGGGAGGTCGCGCACGACCGGTGATCAGGGCCACAGGGCAGGCCACCGGGGGTCTGATTGGCTGTCGGTGCGGCGTTGAACCGCACGTAGCATTTTTGCTGCCACCCCCCAGAGTCCGTCCAAGGAGCGATGACCCGTGCCCGAAAACACCGCCTCGAACACCGGTACCGCCCCCGTCGTCGGCTCGGCCCGCGTGAAGCGTGGCATGGCCGAGATGCTGAAGGGCGGCGTGATCATGGATGTGGTCAACGCCGAGCAGGCCAAGATCGCTGAGGACGCCGGCGCCGTCGCGGTGATGGCCCTGGAGCGGGTGCCCGCCGACATCCGCGCGCAGGGCGGGGTGTCCCGGATGAGTGACCCCGACATGATCGACGGGATCATCGAGGCGGTCTCCATCCCGGTGATGGCCAAGGCCCGCATCGGCCACTTCGTGGAGGCGCAGATCCTCCAGTCGCTCGGCGTGGACTACGTCGACGAGTCCGAGGTGCTGACCCCGGCCGACTACGCGAACCACATCGACAAGTGGGCCTTCACGGTGCCCTTCGTCTGTGGCGCGACCAACCTGGGCGAGGCTCTGCGCCGGATCACCGAGGGTGCGGCCATGATCCGCTCCAAGGGTGAGGCGGGCACCGGTGACGTCTCCAACGCCACCACCCACATGCGCAAGATCCGCCAGGAGATCCGTCGGCTGTCCTCGCTGCCGGCCGACGAGCTGTACGTCGCGGCCAAGGAGCTGCAGGCCCCGTACGAGCTGGTCAAGGAGGTCGCCGAGAGCGGCAAGCTGCCGGTGGTGCTGTTCACCGCCGGTGGGATCGCCACGCCGGCCGACGCCGCGATGATGATGCAGCTCGGTGCGGAGGGTGTCTTCGTCGGCTCGGGCATCTTCAAGGCCGGTAACCCGGCCCAGCGGGCCGCCGCGATCGTCAAGGCCACCACCTTCCACGACGACCCGGACGTGCTGGCGAAGGTCTCCCGTGGTCTCGGCGAGGCCATGGTCGGCATCAACGTCGACGAGATCCCGCAGCCGCACCGCCTGGCCGAGCGGGGCTGGTGACCGGACCCATGGCCGTACCCGTGATCGGTGTTCTCGCGCTTCAGGGGGACGTCCGCGAGCACGTGGCGGCGCTGGCCGCGGCGGGTGCGGACGCCCGCCCGGTGCGTCGTCCGACGGAGCTGGACACGGTCGACGGCCTGGTGATTCCCGGGGGCGAGTCCACCACCATCAGCAAGCTCACCGACATCTTCGAGATGCGCGAGCCGATCGACAAGCGGATCGCCGACGGCATGCCGGTCTACGGTTCCTGCGCCGGCATGATCATGCTGGCCACGGCGGTGCTGGACGGCCGACCCGACCAGCGTGGCTTCGCCGGCATCGACATGACAGTGCGGCGCAACGCGTTCGGTCGGCAGGTCGACTCGTTCGAGGCCCCGGTGGAGATCACCGGGGTGCCGGGGGAGCCGTTCCACGCGGTGTTCATCCGGGCGCCCTGGGTCGAGCGGGTCGGTGCCGGTGTCGAGGTGATCGGCACGGTGACCGGTGGTCCGGCCGCCGACCGGATCGTGGCGGTCCGGCAGGGCAACCTGCTGGCCACCTCGTTCCACCCGGAGTTAACGGGTGACCTGCGGGTGCACGCGTACTTCGTGGACCTGGTGCGGGCCGCCTGAGCGGTCGGGCGGTGCCGCCCTCAGAACGGCGGGCATGTTCTCCGGCCCTGGCTGGTTGTCCTGCGGGTCACCGGCGGCACCCCGGCGGGTGCCGGATGTGACACGCCCGGGTGTGACCTCGGTAAGATTGCCGCGGTTCGGCAGGGCCGTCGCCCGGCGCGGCATTCCCGCGGAGCCGACCGGCCGCCGGACCGCCCGATGCGGCGCGTCGTCGGTGCGGCAGTCGATGCAGGCGTGGAATGACAGACGGAGGTAGAAGATGTCCGGCCACTCAAAGTGGGCGACGACCAAGCACAAGAAGGCCGTCATCGACGCCAAGCGCGGCAAGATGTTCGCCAAGCTGATCAAGAACGTCGAGGTGGCCGCGCGCACCGGTGGCGGCGACCCCTCCGGTAACCCGACTCTCTTCGACGCGATCCAGAAGGCGAAGAAGAGCTCGGTGCCGAACGACAACATCGATCGCGCCGTCAAGCGCGGCTCAGGCCTGGAGGCCGGCGGCGCCGACTGGCAGACGATCATGTACGAGGGGTACGGCCCGAACGGCGTCGCGATGCTGATCGAGTGCCTCACCGACAACCGCAACCGGGCGGCGACCGAGGTGCGCACCGCGCTGACCCGCAACGGCGGCTCGCTGGCCGACGCCGGCTCGGTGTCGTACATGTTCTCCCGCAAGGGCGTGGTGATCGTCCCCAAGGAGGGCACCAGCGAGGACGACGTGATGATGGCCGTCCTCGACGCCGGCGCCGAGGAGGTCAACGACCTCGGTGAGGCGTACGAGGTGGTGTCCGAGCCGACCGACCTGATCGCGGTCCGCACCGCCCTGCAGGACGCCGGCATCGAGTACGAGTCGGCCGAGTCCTCCCTCATCCCCAGCATGAACATTCCGCTGGACGAGGAGGGCGCGCGTAAGGTCTTCAAGCTGATCGACGTGCTGGAAGACTGCGACGACGTGCAGAACGTCTACGCGAACTTCGACGTCAGCGACGACGTGATGGCGGCCGTCGACGCCTGAGGGCGGCAGCCCGCAACGGTAGCCGGCGCCAAACCGCAACGGAGGGGGCCGTCACCGGCCCCCTCCGCCTTGGTACGACCAACCACCCGCCATGATCCACACCAAGTCGGCGACATCGCGGTATCCGAGCCCCGGGATACCCCAACATCGGCGAAAACAGCAAGAACCCGGACGGCGGAGCGCTGACTTTCGGGCAGGCATCGTGGCGGAGCTTCGTCAGCCTGGCAAAGAGAATCGGCACCGCACGCTGATCACCGAGAAGCCCTGACACCCATGAGTGTCAGGGCTTCCGTGCGCCTCGCCGCGATCAACCAGCGGCTTTGACCTACTCCGCCGCAGCCCCTAGCGGGCCAGGCGGTCCAGCAGCTCGCCGAGCAGCGCCTGTTCGCCAGGGGTGAGGTCGCCCGGGTCGTTGCCGACCAGCGCACGCAATGTCAGTGCGGCGCTTGCGCGGCTCGCGGGGGCGTCGGTGGAGGGCGTGTGCAGGACTCCGGCCAGCGCGGCCTCGCGGACGCGTTCGGACAGCCCGAAGTCCGGCTCCGGCTGGCTGATCAAGGTGAGCGTGATGCCGACGTTGGCGGCGAGCACCTGTTCGGCGGCGTCGTCCGCGGGCACCGTGAGCAGGCCCTGGGCGGCGGCGTCGGTGAACCGCTCGCGCAACGCGGCGTGCGCGGGAGCGGTGACCACGCAGGGCTTTCCCGGCTCGACGCGGCCGTAGAGCAGCCCGTAGAACGACGGGTGCTCCAGCCCGAACTGCACGTGTCTGTCCCAGCCCTCGCGTAGGTCGTCGAGCGGGTTGCCAGAGCTCTCGACAGTTGTGTACTGGGTGAAGCCGTGGTTGACCACGGCGTCGATCAGGCCCTGCTTGCTGCCGAAGTGGTGGTACAGCGTGGGGGCCTGTACTCCGGCGCGTTCGCACACCGCCCGAGTGGACACCGTGCCGCCGGCCTGCAACAACTCCGCCGCGGCGAGCAGGAGTCGATCCCGTGCGTTCTGCATGTTTGCTATGGTAGCTCATGTAGCGCTACATTGGCTGATATAGCGAAGGGGGAAGTCCATGAGGACTTGGTTCATCACGGGTGGGACGCCCGGAGGGTTCGGCCTGGTCTACGCGGAGGCTGCCCTGGAGCAGGGCGATCAGGTGGTGGTGACCTCGCGTCGGCCCTCCGAACTGCGAGAGTGGGCTGAATCACACGGCGACCGTGTGCTGGTGCTCCAGCTCGACGTCACCGATGCCGACCAGGTGCGTGCGGCGGTCAAGGCGGCCGAGGAGCGGTTCGGCGGGATCGACGTGCTCGTCAACAGCGCGGGTCGTGGCTGGTACGGCTCGATCGAGGGTGCCCCGGACGAGACGATCCGCCGCACGTTCGACCTCAACCTGTTCGCCGTGGTCGAGATGGTGCGCGCGGTCCTGCCCGGTATGCGGGCACGCGGCAACGGCTGGATCGTGAACATGTCGTCGGTGGCAGGCCTCGTCGGCGCACTGGGGTTTGGCTACTACGCGGCGGCGAAGTTCGCGGTCGAAGGAGTGTCGGAGACACTGCGCCAGGAAGTTGAGCCGTTCGGTGTGCGCGTGCTCGTCGTGGAGCCGGGAGCATTCCGCACCAAGGCCTTCGCCTACTTCCAGAACGAGGACGTCAACGAGATCGTCGACGCCTACGTGCCGATGGTCGAGAGCGTCAAGGCGGCGTTCGTGGACCACGACGGCAAGCAGGCAGGAGACCCCGTCCGCGGAGTGCGGGCCGTGATGAGCGCGATGAACGCACCCGTTCCGCCGAAACGGATCGTGCTCGGCAACTCCGGCTACGACGTTGTCGTCGCGATGCATGAGAACGCACTCGCGGAGCTGCGCGCCAACGAGAAGCTCTCCCGAGGGGCGGACTTCTGACGCACGCCCATACCAGCACGCGCCCGCGTCCTGACAATCAAGAAAACTGGAGAACAGAAATGAACGACATCACTCTGCCCAAGGCCGTCGACACCTTCATCACGGCCACCAACGCGCACGACGCGAACGCGCTGGCCGCGGTCTTCGGCGACGGGGCCACCGTACGCGATGACGGGCAGACCTGGGCCGGCGAGGCCGAGATCCGCGAGTGGATCCAGGGGCACCTGATCAACCCCAAGGTCGTGCTCACGCCGACCTCGTTCGCGGACGACCGGCTGGTGGCCTCCGGGGACGGTGACTTCCCCGGCGGGCCTCTGTCCTTCGCCCTCGTGTTTGATATCAAGGACGACCAGGTCACCGACCTCACGATCGAGCCCGTCTGACTCGTGATCGGCCGGGGCTGCCCGAGGGCTGCTCCGGCCTGAGACCTCGGTGGGGAGAGTGCGGAGGTGACAGTGGTGGCGGACCGGTTCGCGCCCGGCGACACTGTGGTGCGGCGTGAGGTGCTGCGCGGCGAGGTGTGGTTCGCCTGCCCGACGATCTGCGTCGAGGACTCGCCCGACCTGCTCGCGCTCTACCTCCCGCCGGGCGCCGAGTTCGGCTTCCCGGCGGCCGGTGCCTTCCCGTGCGGGAGGCACCCGTGGGAGACCGCCGGGCACCGCTCCTGGTCGGGCCACGGCAAGTTGATGCTGCAACGCCCCGGTGAGGCGCACTCGGTCGACGTGTTCTGGACGGGGCCGGGTCGCGAATTCGCCGGCTGGTACTTCAACCTCCAGGATCCGGTGCGGCGTACCCCGATCGGGGTGGACACCCTGGACCACGAGCTGGACCTGTGGTGGGGTGCGGACGCCGACCGGTACGTCTGGAAGGACGTGGAGTTGTTCGCCCAGCGCCTCGTCGAGGGGCGCTACCCGGGCATGGGTGACGCGATCCAGGCCGAGGGCGACCGGATCGCCGCGCTGCTCGACGCCGGTGAACGGTGGTGGGACCCGGCGTGGGCGACATGGCAGCCTGAGCCGGCCTGGTCCGCGCCGCCGCTGCCGGTCGGTTGGGACCGGGTGCCCCCGGCCCGCTGAGCGGCCCTCGGCTCAGCGGCCCGGCAGTGTGTCGACCAGGAACACCTGGTCCGCTCCGTTGGTGCACGGCTCGGCGAGCGCCTCGGCCGAGACCTCGGTGTCGTCGTCGCGCAGGCCGACGCACAGATCGCCGCCGGCCGGCCGGATGCGGTACGAGGTCGGCGTCGATCCGGTCGACTCGAACCGGAACAGCCGGGACGATTTGGCACTGGAGCAGTCGATCACGGGTTCGAGCATGTTCCGCCCGGGATCCTCGTCCCGGACACTGAGGCACCCCACCCCGTGCGCCGGGTGGTTCCACTTGATGAAGTACACCCCGTCCGACACCGGCTCCAGGTAGGTGTCCGGCGGGGTGGCCTCCGCGCAGGGCCGCTGAACCGCCACCTCGTGCCGGTACTGGCCGGTGCGATCCCGCCCCTCCGTGACACAGAGCTGCGGACTTCGGGCGGGCCGGATCTGGCTCAGCCGAGCGCTCGGCGCGAGCGTCGGGCTGGCACTGACGTCCGATGTGGCCGACGGGCCGGCGCCGCCGTCCGGTGTGGATGCCGGGCCGGCGCTCGCCGAGGTGGTCGATTCGCCGAGCGGTGTCCTTCGCTGCTTGTCATCGGGCCGCTGGATCCAGACACCGACGCCGATCGCGACCAGCAGGGTGCCGACGAGAGGCAGCGCCAGCGGCACGGGCCGCGTGAACCACCGCGAACGGGTCGCGCTCCCGTCCACCACCCCCGGCACCGTGGCCTCGGTGGGCGGGCGGTCGGGCGACGGGTGGTCGGGCGACGGTTGGTCGGGCGCGGTGCGGTCCGTGGACGGCTGGTCGGGCGTGGGCGGCTCCGGTGCGTAGGCACCCACCGCGAGGCGGTGCCGCGCCCGCAGCCACGCCTCGACTTCGTCGCCGGCACCGCAGGCCCGGACGAAGGCGGCCACCACCTCGGGTCGCGGCAGCGTGTTCCGACGGACGATGTCCGCCGCCGTGCTGCGGGCCAGCACGTCACCGACCGCCGCCGCGCGTTGCTCCAACTGGCGGTACGTGAGCCGCGACCGGTCCTTGAGTTGGCGTAGCAGGTCGACGAACTCGGTCGGGTCGGCCGCCTCGTCCGGTCGTAGTTCCCCCGTGGACATCGCCCGATTCTCCCGACCGTGCAGCAGCGGGGGCAAGCCGGGGTCCAGCGACTGTCCGAGATGGTCGGACAAAACCCGGACAGGTGGCCTTGAGCTGCGCGGACACTGCACCGGGGCGGCCAGGCCATTGTTCCGGCCGACGGCCTTCTCTAGCGTCTTCCTCGATGGCCGCGCCGCTGACGGCGTACGGCCCACGGGTTCGGACCGGCACCGGTCCGGACCCGACGACACCGACGACCTGGGGGATTCGATGGATGACGCTGCCCTGGATCTGGCGCCGCAGGCGACCACTGCGGGGGAGTACGTCGCGCTGCTCCGAGACGTCCGTCGGCGCTCCGGCCTGACCTACCGGGAGGTTTCCCGCCGGGCCTCGGCCACCGGACACTGGCTTCCGCCGAGCACGTTGGCCACGATGCTGGGGCGGAGCACCCTGCCCCGGGAACGTACCGTCGTGGCGTTGCTGGCGGCCTGCGGTACGACGGCCGGCGAGGTCGAGCGGTGGTTGACGGTGCGGCGCGACATCGAGGCCCACCTCAGCGAGCGGGACCGCGTCGCGATTCAGGAAACGGGGACCACCACGGCCCCGCCCGCCGACCCAGCCCCGCCGGCGGACCCAGCCCCGCCGGCCGCTCCGGCTCCACCGGCGGACCTGGCCCCGCCTGCCGGACCGGTCCCACCGGAGTTGGTGTCACCCGACGTGCCCCGGACGGCACGTCGACGCCTCCGGCTGGCGGCGGTAGCGCTGCTCGCCGTGCTGACGGTCGGCGCGGCCGGGACGCTGCTACCGCGCGCCAACCCCACGACGGACGACGCGCCGACCGACGACTGCCCGGTCGTCCTGCGCCAGGGCATGTACGGCCCGTGCGTGCAGAGCCTCCAGGAACGGCTGGTGGCGGGCGGACTGTTCGTGCCGGTGGACGGCTGGTTCGGTCCGGACACCACCAGTCGGCTGATCGCCTTTCAGGCACTGGGTGGCCTGCCGGTCAGCGGCACCGCGGACGGCAGGATGCTCGACGAACTGTCGGGCGATGTGGTGGCGGCAAGGTGGCCGGAGGAGCGGGTCGGAAGGTACGTGCGGAAGGCGTTCCCGGAGGATCCGGCGGCAGCGGTGCAGGTGGCGCGGTGCCTGTCCGGGCTCGACCCGTACCGGGTGGAGATCGCCGCGGACGGGTCACGGCGCTGGGGGGTGTTCCAGTTCAGCGATGTGGAGTTGTCCCGCCTCGGCGTCGACCGTCGGACCGCGCTCGATCCGGTGTGGAACGTCCGGGCCGCGCGGGACGTGTGGTCGCGTACCACCAGCTTCGAGCACTGGGACTGCGCCCCGCTGCCGTGACCGAGACGTGCTGCTCCCCGCCCGCCCCCGTAGGCCGGGCGGGGAGCAGCCCGCGTGGGCTACACCGACTGACGACTCACGGTCGCAGGAGGTTGGCGTAGACGTACGCGCCCACCGAGCGTCCGGTGGCGAGTCCGGCGTCCGCGTCGAACCGGTAGTGCACACCGAGGTAGATCCGGCTGAGCGCGTTCTCCTCGGCGGCGTGGTCGAAGCCGGTCATGCGCCGGACCACGCCCTGCGCGTGCGGATCGTCGGTGGTCGCGTCGAAGGCGATCGCGTCGGTGCCGAAGAACCTCTTCATGACGGCGGACCAGGCCCCCGCGAAGGTGGCGTGCCCGGAGATGTAGGCCGGGAAGGCCGGCGTGTACGGGACCCCGGCGCGATCCTGTGACAGCGGCTGCCAACCGACGCCGCCCGCCGCCTCGATGGCGGACACCGGCCGCCACAGGTCGATCGGTGTCTGGTACTTGGCGTCCCAGGCGGCGATGGCGGCGTCGGCGAGCGCCAAGGCGACCAGGCCGAAGAGCCGGGCGTTGGCCAGGATGCCGAGCTGGCGCTGCTCCGACACGATTCGGGTGTGCGCGAACAGCTGACCCGGTGGTTTGTAGGTACCACCCAGGTCGTTGGCCCAGAAGAACGCGATCTGCGTCTGTTCGGGGGTCCGCAGCGACGGCGTCCGACCGCCGTAGTCGCGGATCTCCTGCACCTGCGCGGAGTACTCCGCTCTGCCGAGCAGGTCGGCGTACCCGGTTGCCCCGGCCGGTAGACCGGGGCGGAACTGCCGGCCGGAGGTGAGCGCGAACGGGGTGACCAGGCCCCAGTTCGGGCTGACCGCCGCCTTGCCGTTGGTCGGCCGCCAGGACCCGGGTACGCCGTCCAGCTGGTAGGGCGTGTTGTTGCCGGAGCCGTCGTTGGCGCGGGCCTGAAGGTTGGCGGTGGCCGCCGCCGCGCCGACGGTGTCACCCCGGGCGACCTCGGCGGCGTTCACCCCGGACGGCCGGAGCGCCACGGCACCGGCGAGAGCCTGGGAGTAGGACTGACCCTGCCCGCCGTAGAGGGCGGTCAGCACGTCGTACGCGGCCCGGTCGATGGCCGCGTGCAGGGACGGCGCCACGACGTTGTCCATGGTGCCGGGGTAGCTGACCGGCACTCGTACCCGATAGGGGCTGCCGACGCCGGTGACCGAGACGGCGGCGTCGTGCATCGCCGCGTGCAGGATGGCGGCCTCGCGGGACGAGGTGGTGGGTGGCAGGTCCAGAGCCTTGTACGTGGCCAGGAGGACGCCGTTCCAGTACAGGATCGGGTCGGTGGCCGGGTCGACGGCCAGCGGGGTGAGCGAGATGTTGTCCAACCGGACCGTCGAGGCGGCCTGGCCACCGAAGTGGAACAGGAGTACCGCCTTCGGGTCACCGAACGGGGACACGAAGTCGAAGGTGAACCGGCGCATCGTCGGGGTGAGCGCGACGCTCTGGTCGACGGCGGAGGTGAAGGGCGTGTCCGCCCGGGAGACCGAGACGCGTAGCGAGCGGCTGACGTCGGCGGTGGCGTCGAACTGCAACCGGTACCGTTGCGCCGCCGTCACGCCGAACTCGAAGTGGCCGACCAGGTCCTCCCAGACGGGCTTGCCGACCGTCGCGCTGGTGCGGACGCGCAGTTGCCCGGCGTTGACAGTCGTGCTGGTCGAGGCGAGCCGGGTCCACCAGGGCTGGGTGCTGCCGTTGTCGAACGTGCCGTTGAGGATGAGGTCACCCGAGACGGCGGCGGCCGGCGTGGGCCGGACGAGGGCGGCGAGGGTGCTGGCGAGGACGACGGCGAGCACCGCGCTGAGGAGACGACGGAGGTGCCGTGGGTCGATCGGTGGGGACATCGAGAGCCTTTCCGGTCCGAAAACCGGCGACGACCAGGTCGTTGCCGTGAGGATCGGCTCACCGTAGGAGCGTTCGCCCTGTTCGCAGCCGCCGAACAGTATTCGGACCGGTGCCGTTCGGCAGCGGGCGCCGGTGTCCGACCAGGACACCGGCGCCCGCGCGCGAACCGTCGGCTCAGCCGATCGTCTCCCGCTCCCGCCAGGCGGTACGCAGGGAGGTCCGGCCGTTGGTGCGCAGGAGCGAACCCTCGTACACCCGGGCACCGGCGACCAGGAACGCGCCGGCGGCGAGCACCAGGATGACCAGCGAGACGAACGGTTCCCAGCCGGCCGCGTCGCCGGTGAACAGCCGCAGCGGCATGGCCGTGGGCGACGAGAACGGCAGGTAGGACAGCACCCGCATCGCGGTGTCGTTGTCGTTCAGGAAGATCACCGCGAAGAACGGCAGCATGACGGCGAGCTGCACCGGCGTCGACACCGCGGCGATGTCCTCCTGCCGGTTGGCCAGTGCGCCGGCCGCCGCCCACATCGCCGCGAGCAGCACGAAACCGATCACGAAGAACGGCACGAACCAGCCGATCGCCGGGGCGAGCAGGCCGAGCAGGCCGCCACTGTCGCCGATCTGCATGCCGATCACCGCCACCACGGCGATGAGCGCGATCTGCGCGAACGCCAGGATGGCGCCGGCCACCACTTTTCCGGCCAGCAGGGCCCGGACCGGCACGGCGGCGACCAGGATCTCCACGATCCGGGTCTGCTTCTCCTCGGTGACGCTCTGCGCGATCTGCAGGCCGAAGGTCTGTGAGGTGATGAAGAAGACGAACGCGAAGACGAACGGCACCAGGAACGCCACCACCGGGTCGACCGCGTCCGGGTCGAGCAACTGCACGGGCGGCGAGCTGCTCAGCGCCTGGACCACATCGGTGGGTGACTCGTCCATCGCGAGCACCTTCGGGCCGGAGACCACAGCCGCGTCCACGTCACCGTCGCGGACGGCCTGCTCGGCGGCCCGGTCGTCGGCCACGACCTGGACGTCGAGTCCGGCGTCGCGCAGCGGGCCGGCGGCCTCCTGGGTGACGGCCACGCTGTCCGGGCCGCCGGAGAGCAGCGGCGGCAGGATGGTGCCGGCCGCGGCGATCAGCAGGAAGAACAGGGTGCCGAACAGGAACGTCCGGTCGCGGAGCTTGACCCGGATCTCGCGTTCGGCGACCAACCGGGTGGCCTGGGTGACATTCACTGGGTGACCTCTCGGAAGATCTCGGTGAGCGAGGGGCTGACCGGGCGGAAGGCGCGGACCGGGCCGCGGGCGAGGGCTGCCTGCAACACCTGTTGCTCGTCGGCGCCGGCGGGCAGGTCGAAGACCACCCGCGGGCCGTCCAACTCGACCACCGTCACCCCGGGGTGGTCGCGGACCCAGCCGGCGTCGCTCGCCACCACCAGCTCGAAGCGCGGCATCGTGTACGAGTCGCGTAGCTGCTGTCGGCTGCCAGCGGCCCGGATCACCCCGGCTCCGATGATCACCAGGTCGTCGCAGAGGCGTTCCACGACGTCGAGTTGGTGGCTGGAGAAGAGCACCGGCGCTCCGGCCGAGGCCCGTTCCCGCAGCACGGTGACGACGGTGTCGACGGCCAGCGGGTCGAGGCCGGAGAACGGTTCGTCGAGCACCAGCACCTCGGGGTCGTGCACCAGCGCGGCGGCGATCTGGGCGCGTTGCTGGTTGCCCAGCGACAGCGTCTCCAGCAGGTCGTCACCGCGTTCACCGAGCCCGACCCGTTCCAGCAGGGTGTCGGTGGACCGTCGTGCCGCGGCTGCGTCCAGACCGTGCAGCCGGCCGAGGTAGGTCACCTGCTCCCGGGTGGTCATCTTCGGGTAGAGGCCCCGCTCCTCCGGCATGTAGCCGAAGCGTCGACGGTCCTGCCGGGTCAGCTTCGTACCGCCCCAGCTCACCTCGCCGGCGTCGGGAGAGAGCACACCCAGGATGATCCGCATGGTGGTGGTCTTGCCGGCGCCGTTGGCGCCCACGAAGCCGGTCATCCGTCCGGCGGTCACCTCGAAGGACACGTTCTTGAGCACCTGCCGGTCGCCGAAACTGCGGTCGACACCGTCGAGGCGGAGCGTTCTGGTCACGGACCCACGCTAGATCGAATACGCCGGCCCGCCGTCCGTCCGGCGGCTGAGCGGGCGGTCCGCCTCGCGGCGGACGGCGGTCAGCCCCCGGGTCGGACCACCCCGTTCTCGTAGGCGAACACCACCGCCTGCACGCGGTCGCGCAGGCCGAGTTTGGCCAGCACCCGGCTCACGTGCGTCTTCACCGTCGCCTCGCCCAGGTGGATGGTCGCGGCGATCTCCGCGTTGCTCGATCCGGCGGCGAGCAGCACCAGCACCTCGCGTTCCCGTGGCGTCAGCTCGGCCAGCGCGGCGTCGGCGTCCGGGCCTCGGTGGGCGGTACCCGTCGGGTCACCGGGGCGGGCGAACGTGGAGATCACCCGCCGGGTGATCTCCGGGGCGAGCAGGCCGTCACCCCGGGCCAGCACGCGGATCGCCTCGACCAGTTCCTCCGGCGTGCCGTTCTTGAGCAGGAAGCCACTGGCCCCGGCCCGCAGCGCGGCGAACAGGTAGTCGTCGCGGTCGAACGTCGTGAGGATGAGCACCGCGGGCGCAGCGGGCCCGTCGGCGGTGATCTGCCGGGTGGCCTCCAGGCCGTCCATCCCGGGCATCTCCACATCCATGAGTACGACGTCGGGGCTGGTGGCCCGGGTCATGCTGACGGCGCGTTCGCCGTCGGCGGCCTCGCCGACCACCTCGATGTCGTCCTCCACCTCGAGGATGACCCGGAAGCCGGTGCGGACGAGGTGCTGGTCGTCGGCGAGAAGAACCCGAACCGTCTGATCGGCGGTGCTCATGCCCTGCCCTCCCCGTCGGCGACCAGGAGTCGCTCGTCGCCCGGCTGATGCCGCGTGCCCGCCGCCGAGGCCAGCGGGAAGCGGGCGCGTACCCGCCAACCGCCGCCGGCGCGCGGCCCGGCCTCCAGGTCGCCGTCGTGGGCGGTGACCCGTTCGCGCATCCCGATCAGCCCCAGACCCTGGGTGTTGGTCCGGCCGCCGGCCCGTCCGTCGTCGGTCACGTCGACCTCCACCTCCCGGGCCAGATACCGGACCCGTACGTCCAACAGGTCCGCCCCGGCGTGCTTCAGGGTGTTGGTGACCGCCTCCTGCGTCACCCGGTAGGCCGCCTGCGAGACCGACTCGGGCAACGCGACAGCGTCGCCGTACACCCCGAGGGTTGCCGTCAGGCCGGCGACGCGGGCCCGCTCGACCAGCTCGCCGATCCGCTCGACGCCGCCAGCGGC
>NZ_JBSFBM010000126.1:0-17629 GCF_053592955.1 Micromonospora sp. NPDC002411
GATCGGCACGGCCCAGTACCTGTCCCCCGAGCAGGCGCGCGGCGAGGCCGTCGACGCCCGCTCCGATGTGTACGCCGCCGGCTGCGTGCTCTTCGAGCTGGTGTGCGGCCACCCACCGTTCGTCGGGGACAGCCCGGTCAGCGTCGCATACCAGCACGTACGGGAGACGCCGCCGACGCCGAGCGACATCAACCCGGACGTCACCCCGGCCATCGACGCGATCGTCCTCAAGGCGCTGTCGAAGAACCCGCTGAACCGCTACCAGAGCGCTGGCGAGATGCGGGCCGACCTGCTCCGTGCCGCCGCCGGTCGGCCCGTGCTGGCCACCCCGGTGCTGCGTGAGGCGGAGACGGTGGCGATGGCCCCGGCCGGCGGCGGGGGCGGCTACCCGGCTCCTAGCCGTGGGCCGCAGACCGGGCAGATGGCTCGGGTCGGTGACCCGCGCCAGCGCAAGGCGTCCTCCTGGCTGATCGCGACGTTCAGCGCGGTGGGTGTGCTTGCGGTGATCGCCCTGGTCGCCGCCCTGCTCTGGAGCCAGCAGCAGGGCAAGGCCAACAAGTCGGTGCCGAACCTGGTCGGCAAGAGTCAGGCCGCCGCCGTCGCCGAGATCCGTGGCGCCGATCTCCAACCGCAGGTGGGCGAATCCGTCTTTGAAAACGACTGCACCAAGGGCACCGTCGCGAAGCAGAATCCCGCGCCGGCCACCCGGTTGAAGCAGGCCAGCACGGTGACCATCCAGCTCTGCGGTGGCAAGCCGGACGTGAAGATCCCAGCTGGTCTGATCAACTCTCAGTTCGACAACGTCAAGACCCAACTCGAGGATCAGGGGTTGGTGGTCGAGGAGAAGAAGGTCGACAACCCCGCGCAGGAGGGCATCGTCCTCAAGCTGACCCCGCCCTCGGGCACCACCGTCGCGCAGGACAGCAAGGTGGTCGTCGAGGTCTCCAAGGGCAACGTCAACAAGGTGCCCAACGTGATCAACTCGACGCGGGACGAGGCCGCGCAGGAGCTCCGCGAGGCGGGCTACAAGGTCGATTTCCGCGACGGCGACGAGGTGCCGGCCAGCCAGGCCGGCCGGGTGCAGAAGCAGAGTCCGAACCCGGGCACCTCGCTGGCCAAGGACCGGACCGTGACCATCGAGATCGGCATCCCGGAGAAGGTCGTCGACCCGCCGCCCACCACGACGCCGACCGGCACGCCGACGGCCACGCCCACCACCCCCGGTGGTGGCGGCGGCGGTCTGCTGTTCCCGCCACCGCCGAGCCGGCTTCCCGAGGACTAGACCCCAGGGTTCGGGCGTCGCGATGACCGACGAGGAAGCCTCCGGCGCGCCGGGGCGCGGACGAGTGCGCCGGCTCCGACGCCTGGCCGTCCTGGGTGTCGCCGTGCTGGTTCTCGCCAGCCTCCCGTGGCTGTGGACGACGTTCACCGCCCGTGGGCACGTGCACACCGAAGCCGATGCGCCCTCCGCCGACGTGGTGATCGTCCTCGGCACCGCCGTGGCGGCGGACCGGCAGCGGCCAGGGGAGCGCCTCGCCGGCCGCCTCGAGACCGCCGCCGCTCTGGTGACCAGCGGACGAGCCACTGTGGTCCTCGTGTCGGGCGACGGTGGCGGCACATCAGGTGACGAGCCGGCCGTGATGACCTCGTACCTCACCGAGCGTGGCGTCGACCCGCGACGCGTCGTGGCCGACCCGTTCGGCCTGGACACCTACGACAGTTGCGCCCGAGCCCGTCAGGTGTACGGCGTCGAGCGGGCCCTGATCGTGACCCAGTCCTACCATCTGTCCCGGGCGGTGACCCTGTGCCGACACCTCGGTCTCGACGCCGACGGGGTGGTCGCCAGGTGCGACGGTTGCGGTGCTGCCCTGCTCGCCGAGAAGTCGGTCCGGGACTACTTCGCCAGTGGCAAGGCGGCATGGGACGCGGTCCGCGGCCGTGCGCCAGCGGTCCACTCACCCGCTGATCCGGCGGTCCAGAACGCGCTACGCGGCTGAACTGGCCGCCTGGGCCCTCGTGATCGACCCTGAACAATCACGGCGGTGCGTGCTGGCGTGACGGTCCGTGCTGGCCGCGGCGCTCCGTGTACCGTGCGCGACGGCCGCCACAGGCTCAACCACAGCCTTTGCTCTGCACCCACCGGTGCGACACTCACGCTCCGTCACTGGTGCATGGATGGGTGCAGAGCAAAGGGGCAGTGCACGGTCATCGGCTTGGGGCCGCCGTCCTGTTCGGGGCCGCGCTGTCGGGGCTGCAACCGCGCACGCGGTCATCGCCGACCGCCCCGGCGTCAGCGTGGGCTACGCAGCTGACGGGCTGCCGACCTCAGTTGCTGGCGAAGGCGGCGAGTCGACGGGCGTCGACCTCGGCGGCGAGCGCGGGTGCGCGCTCCAACGCCTCCTGGTGACCGCAACTGGCAAGCCAGTTCGCCAACATCAGGTGGCCGCCCTCGGTGAGCACCGACTCCGGGTGGAACTGGACGCCCTCGATGGGCAGCGTCCGGTGCCGCATCGCCATCACCACGCCGGAGCCGGTCCAGCCGGTAACCTCCAGCTCGTCGGGCAGCGTCTCGGGGAGTACGGCGAGCGAGTGGTACCGGGTGGCGGTGAACGGGTCCGGCAGACCGGCGAGTACGCCTACCGAATGGTGCCGCACCTCCGAGGTCTTGCCGTGCAGCAGCTCGGGGGCCCGCGTCACGGTCGCGCCGAACGCCTCACCGATCGCCTGGTGGCCCAGGCAGACACCGAAGATCGGCAGCTCGCCCGCGTACTCCCGGATGACGTCCAGGCAGATGCCGGCGCGGTCGGGGCTGCCCGGCCCGGGCGAGAGCAGGATGCCGTCCGCGCCCACCCTGCCCACCTCGGCGACGTCGATCTCGTCGTTGCGGCGGACCTCGCAGTCCACGCCGAGCTGGCCCAGGTACTGCACGATGTTGAAGACGAACGAGTCGTAGTTGTCGATCACCAGGACGCGCACGGTCACCTGCTCGGCGAGGACGACGGGACCGGGTTGTTGCGGTCGGTGTCGTACGGCAGGTCGTGCTCGTCGCCGGCCGGGGTCTCCCCGGTCACCGGGGCGTCGTTGCCCGACTCCGCGGGGACCCCGGACTCGACCTGCACGTCGTCGAACGGCAGCAGGGGTTCGGCCCACGGGAAGGCGACATACCAGAGCAGGGCCACAGTGGCGGCTAGCAGGAGCACCGAGCCGGCCAGCTTTCCGGCCAGGCCGAACGGCAGCTTGCGCCAGATGAACGCGTACATCGGTCAGCCTCCCAGCTCGGTCGGCCGGCCCGCCGACTTGGGCTGGGTGCGGTCCAGTTCGGCGTGGATGATCAGGCGCTGGTAGTTGTCGAACTTCGGATTGCACGTGGTCAGGGTGAGCATGCGCTTGGTGGCCTTCTTGTTCGGCTCGCCGGGCACCGGCGCGACCACTTCGACCTGCGTCGGTCGGACGATCCGCGACTGCGACACCCGGTAGACGTACCAGTCGGTCTTGCTTTCGACCACGATCGGGTCACCGTCGTGGAGCTCGTCCAACCGCCAGAAGGTCGCCCGGTTGCGGTGGCCGGCAACGGAGAAGTTGCCGACCTGGCCGGGCAACGCGCTGGCCGGATAGTGACCCGGGGCGTAGCGGATGTCCTGCTGGGTGACGCCCTCGACCACTACCCAGTTCTTGTCGAGCTTCGGGATGTATAGGCCCGCGATCGGCTTGCCGCGTACCGGCGGCGACGGTTTGACACTCGGGCCGGCCGACGGAACCACCGTCGGATCGTCCGTCGGGCCCCACTCCTGCGCGAGCTGGTTGTTGAGGTCGTTCTGGTGGGCGTCGACGATGGCCGACTTGCCCCAGACCTCGTAGCCGGCGAAGAGCAGCACCACGAGGCCGAAGGTGATCAGAACCTCGCCGGTGACGCGGATGCCGGTGCGAATCCGGGAGCCGAGCGACGGCCGGGTGAGCTCGGAGTAGACGCTCTTGTAGCCCTCGCCGGTCTGGTGCGGCCGGAGTTGGACGACCCGTTCGCCCCGCCGGGGTCGGGGAGGCTCACCGGGGTTGTCGTCATCGGCCGGCTCCCCGGGGACGGAGGAGCGGGGGACGGCGCCCATCAGCGCCGTCGAGTCCATCGCTGGCGGCCGGGCGGCGGGCGTGGTGGGCAGGGTCGGGATCAGCGCGGTGGCGGCCGGGTCGAAGCCGCGATCAGAGCCAGCCGAAGGGACCTGGCCCGAAGCTGCGGACGGGACACGGCCGGGACCGCCCGGCGGGACACGGCCGGACCCACTCGCGGAGGAACCGTCCTGGCCAGCTGCCGGCACACGGTCGGGCGCGGCCGGTGAGACCGGCGCCGCTGGAGAACCGGTGGGACGCCCAGGCCTGGCGGCGACCTGCGGAATCAACGCGGTCGGCGAGTCGGCCACCGACGGCGTCGAGGCGGACGGGACGGCCCGACTCGGCTTGCCGGAGGGCGGGTTGGTGGGTACTCCGCCGGACGCAGCGGAGCCGGTCGAGGTCGGACCTGGCATCCCGCTGGTTGCGGCGGGCGACACCGGTCCGCTCGCGGCGGCCCCCGGTGACGCCGGCCGGGCGGGGGCTGCTCCGGGTGACGCCGGCCCGGTCGGGGCGGGACCGGACCAGGAGGAGGGTCGGATCGGAGTGTTGCCGGGAACGGCAGGACGGTCCGGGCCCTGGTTGGTCGGGCTCACCTGCCGGCCGGGGGTGGCCGCGGAGGGGCGACCAGACCCTGCCTGCGGGCCGGACCCCTGAGGGGTGTTACCCGGCCAGGGCGGCGGGGCTTCGGCACCTGGACGACCCGAGGCACGGGGCGGCTCCGGGGCGCGGGGCGGCTCCGGGGCGCGCGGCGGCTCGGACGCGCGGGGCGGCTCCGGGGTGACCGGCGGGCGTGACGCACCGGGCCGTGCGGGAAGCACCGGCTCCGGCCAGTTGCCGGCCGGGTTCGTCCGGCCAGGCGCCGGCTCCGGCCGGTCGACCTTCGGCAGGATGTCGGTCGGCTCGTCGGTCTGGTTGCGGTGTCGCCCGTCGCGGCGATCCTCCGGCCCGGTCACTTGGGCACCGTCGCCGAGCGCAGGGAGGTCGAGTCCTCGAATGCCGGCACTCGCACCGTGGAAACCGTCTCCTTGTAACCGAGTTGGTAGTCGTCGACCGCGTCCTTGAACAACCGGACTCCCTCAGAGCTGGCGAGGGCCTGCTGGAGGGCAGCGGGATCGCCGATTGCTACGATCTTGAACGGTGGGGAGTACACCCGGCCATGAAGCAGCAGGGTGTTACCGACGCAGCGTACCGCGCTGGTCGTGAGCACGCGGACGTTCATGATTGACATGGCCTCCGCTCCGCCGGCCCAGAGTGCGTTGACCACCGCCTGGACGTCCCCCTGGTGCACCACCAGGTCGTCGTTGCTGGCGTCCGACTGGGTCTGGTCGAGTTGCGGTGCGTCGTTCAGCTCCACTGTGACGCCGGTGCCGCCGAGGGCGGTGAATCCGGCGGCCTGGAGGCTGCCCTGGGCGCGGTTCTGCTGGTTCTTGATCGGCGCATCGGAGCCGGCCAGGGTGTTGGTTCGTTGCTCGACCTCACCGCGCAGCGTGGCGGCACGCCGTTCGCTCGCCGCGACCTGCTCGCGCCGGTCCTCGATGAGTTGGTTGAGCTGGGGGCGCCGGTCCTCGCGCAGGGCGGTGCCGTCGGCGGTGGTCGCGCTGGTGGTGAAGAGCAGCCCCGCCGCGGCGGCGATCAGAGGCACCCCGATCGACCAGCCTGGTCGGCGTTGGCGCGGTCGCCGGGGCAGCAGCCCGGCAGCGGCCCGTCGGAGGACCTTCTGCCAGGAGGTTGCGCCGGATGTGTACTCCACCGAGCGTTTCCTTCCGCGTGTCGGGGATCGGGTCCGCTCCCGGCTGCGCCGGTGATGCGAACAGTCCGCCTCTTTCGGTCACTCCGTGCACCGGCCTGACCCCATTCATGGTCCGGACGGGCAATCGGGACTACGCTAGCTGTCGAACATTATTGGCCATGGACCGTCGCCCCCGCGCCCGGTTGTCAGGCCGGACGAGGTCGTCACCCCTCTGGAGAGCGCCGTGCCCAAGTCTCAGGTCCGTAAGAAGAAGGTGTACACCCCGCCGACGGACGTTCGTCCGACTACGGCGGCGTCGTCGCGCAAGCCTAGCCCGGTGTGGTTGCCGGTCACCGCGGTCGCCTTGATCGTCGTCGGCATCGGCTGGCTGGTGCTCTACTACCTGTCCGAGCAGGAGTACCCGGTGATGGCGTGGGGTTACTGGAACCTCGCCGTCGGCTTCGGTGCGATGGTCGCCTCGCTGGCGCTGCTCTCCCGCTGGCGCTGAGCCGGTGCGGCGCCGCCGCACCGGCGGTCCCGCCACATTTCACCTCACCGAGCCCCTGCCCGGCAGGATCGGGCGAGGCCACCTATGGTGTGCGCAGGCAGCGCGGCCTACTGCGAGATGACTCACGTTACCGCTGGGTAACCTTCGCGTAGGCTGCATTGCATGACCGAGCACAGCGAGGTCATCAGGCAGCAGACCGGGGAGGCCAACTCGATGGGCAGCGTCCAGATCGTCACCACGATCCTCGCGGCCGCCATCACCGCCGTGGCGGTGTGGCTTGCGGTGCGTGCGGTCCTCAAGATGGTGGCAGTCATCCGGCTCGGGCAGCCCGCGCCGGAGCGGTTCACCGACAAGGCCGCTCGGGCCAGGACCATGCTGGTGGAGACCGCCGGGCACACCCGGATGCTCAAGTGGGGCGTCGTGGGCGCCGCGCACTGGTTCGTGATGGTCGGCTTCGTCGTGCTGTCCCTGCTGGTGCTCGAGGCGTACTTCGAGGTGGTCACCCCGACCGGCGGGCTGCCGATCATCGGGCACTGGACGATCTTCGGGCTGGCCACCGAGATCATCACCGTGCTGGGCCTGATCGGCATCCTGGTGCTGATGGTGATCCGACTGCGCAACCGGCCGAACCGGCCGGGCGGGCGGTCCCGGTTCACCGGCTCGACCATGTGGCAGGGCTACTTCGTCGAGTGGATCGTGCTGCTGGTCCTGATCTTCGGCTTGGTGATCCGTGGCTTCAAGGTCGCCACCGACCACTTCGAGTACCCGCTCTGGGCCACCCCGGTCAGCCACGCGGTCGGTGCGGTGCTGCCCGACTGGTCGGACGGTGCCAGCGTCGCCGCGCTCATCAAGATCGCAATCTCGATGACCTGGCTGATCGTCATCTCCCTGAACGTCACCATGGGCGTCGCCTGGCACCGCTTCCTGGCGTTCCCCAACATCTTCTTCAAGCGCGAGCCGGCCAAGCCGGCCGGCTCCGGCCTCGGCGCGCTGCGCCCGATGACGAGCCAGGGCAAGCCCCTCGACTTCGAGGAGGCCGACCCGGAGAAGGACCAGTTCGGCGTCGCCCACGTCGAGCAGTTCAGCTGGAAGGGCCTCCTGGACTTCAGCACCTGCACCGAGTGCGGTCGCTGCCAGTCGCAGTGCCCCGCCTGGAACACCGGCAAGCCGCTGTCGCCCAAGCTGCTCGTGCTGAGCCTGCGCGACCACGCGTACGCGAAGGCGCCCTACCTGCTGGCCGGTGGCGGCAAGGACCTGACCGGCGAGGAGAAGGCCACCCAGGCCCAGTTGGCCCACCTGGACGTGCTGTCGCTCGCCGAGGGCGACAAGCCGTTGATCGGCGACGCCGAGTCCGGTGGCGTCATCGATCCGGACGTGCTCTGGTCCTGCACCACCTGCGGGGCCTGCGTCGAGCAGTGCCCGGTGGACATCGAGCACGTGGACCACATCGTCGACATGCGCCGCTACCAGGTGCTGATCGAGTCGAGCTTCCCGTCCGAGGCCGGCGTGATGCTCCGCAACCTGGAAAACAAGGGCAACCCGTGGGGTGCCCCGCAGAACACCCGCGAGGACTGGACCAAGGGCCTCGACTTCGAGGTGCCCCGGGTCGGCGAGGTGGACGACTTCGAGTACCTGTTCTGGGTCGGCTGCGCCGGCGCGTTCGAGGACCGGGCCAAGAAGACCACCCGCGCGGTGGCCACGCTGCTCAACGAGGCCGGGGTGAAGTTCGCGATCCTGGGCGAGGGTGAGACCTGCTCCGGCGACCCGGCGCGGCGGATCGGCAACGAGTTCGTCTTCCAGATGCTCGCCCAGCAGAACGTGGAGACGCTCAACGAGGCGTTCGAGGGCCGGGAGAAGGCCAAGCGCAAGATCGTGGCGACCTGCCCGCACTGCTTCAACACCCTCGGCAACGAGTACGGCCAGCTCGGTGGCGAGTTCGAGGTGGTCCACCACACCCAGCTGCTGGCCCACCTGGTCGCCACCGGCAAGCTCACCCCGGTGCAGCCGGTCGACGGCGGCGTGACCTACCACGACCCCTGCTACCTGGGCCGGCACAACCGGATCTTCGCGGCCCCTCGCGAGGTCCTCGGGGACGCCATCGAGGGCGACCTCACCGAGATGCCGCGTAACAGCGAGCGTTCCTTCTGCTGTGGCGCGGGCGGTGCCCGGATGTGGATGGAAGAGAAGATCGGCAAGCGGATCAACGTGGACCGGGTCGAGGAGGCCATGGCCACCGGGGCGAAGACGGTCGCCGTCGGCTGCCCGTTCTGCTCGACGATGCTCAACGACGGGGTCAACGGCAAGGGCGCCGGCGAGCAGGTCGAGGTCATCGACGTGGCGAGCGTGCTGCTCCGTTCGGTCAAGCCGGAGCAGCCGCAGGGCGGCAGGGAGACCGCGCCCGTCGGCGGCTGAGACGCGTACACCTGGGATGTGAACATCGACGACGGCGGCCCCCTGCGGGCCGCCGTCGTCGTGCAAGAATCCTCGCCGAGGTGAGGCGACATCGACGGCCTACTCTGGACGATGCTGTTGCCGCTGGTCGGCTTCGTCGCGCTGACCGCGGGCAACGCGTTCTTCGTCGCGGCCGAGTTCGCCCTGGTCACTGTCGACCGCGCGGAGATCGACAGGCGGGCCGCCGCGGGCGACCAGGCCGCTCTGACGGTACGCACGGCGCTGCGTGAACTCTCCTTCCAGCTCTCCGGCGCGCAGCTCGGCATCACCATCACCGCGCTGCTCACCGGTTACCTGGCCGAACCTGCCCTGGCCCGGATCTTCACCCCGCTGCTGCGCCCGATGGTCGGGGAGAACACCGAGCGGTTTACTCCGTTCCTCGCGTTGGCCCTGGCCACGCTGATCTCCATGCTCTTCGGCGAGTTGGTGCCGAAGAACGCGGCGCTGGCCCGGCCCATGCCGGCGGCGCTGGCCACCGCCGGCCCGATGCATGCCTTCTCCCGGGCGTTCGGCTGGCTGATCCGGGGGTTGAACGGGTCGGCGAACCGGCTGGTCCGGGCGTTCGGGGTGGAGCCGCAGGAGGAGTTGGCCAGCGCCCGTTCGCCGGAGGAGTTGGGGTTGCTGGCGGCCATCTCGGCCCGGGCCGGCGCACTGCCGACGGACACCGCGATGCTGCTGCGCCGCACCATCCGGTTCGGCGACAAGCGGGCCGCCGAGGCGATGACTCCCCGGGTGGACGTCGTCGCGCTGCGCGTCACGGCCACCGTGGCCGAGCTGCTGGAGGCGTCCCGGCGCACCGGGCGGACCCGCTTCCCGGTGTACGAGGAGACCCTCGATCTGGTCACCGGGGTGGCCGGTGTGCCCGACGCTCTGGGCGTGCCGCTGGCCGCCCGGGCGTCGACGGTGGTCGGCGCGGTGGCCCGCGAGCCGGTGTACGTGCCGGAGAGCCTCAATCTGGACGGCGTGCTCGCCGCGTTGAAGGCTGCCGGCGCCGACCTGGCCATCGTGGTGGACGAGTACGGCGGCACGGACGGCGTGGTCACGATCGAGGACCTGGTCGAGGAGTTGGTGGGAGAGATCGCCGACGAGTTCGACCCGGCGAGCGTGGACGACCCCGGTGCGGTCGAGCTGACGGTGCCGGGCGGCGAACGCACCGTGCTGGTCGACGGGGTGCTCCGCTCCGACGAGGTGGCCGAGCAGACCGGTTTCCGGCTGCCTGACGGGCCGTACGAGACATTGGCGGGGTTCCTGATGGCCCAGCTCGGCCACATCCCGCTGGCCGGTGAGACGGTCGAGGCGGGTGGCTGGGAGTTCACGGTGGTGGAGGTGGAGCGGCACCGGATCGAGCAGGTCCGGGTGTTGCGCCCGGCGGAGCCGGACGACGATGACTGAGCTGCTGGTGACCGCGCTGCTGCTGCTCGGCAACGGGTTCTTCGTGGGCAGCGAGTTCGCGCTCATCGCCTCGCGGAGGACGGTGATCGAGCCGCTGGCCGCACTGTCGAAGCGGGCCCGCTGGGCACTGTCGGCGATGAACCAGATTCCGCTGATGATCGCCGGCGCGCAGCTCGGCATCACGGTCTGCTCGCTGGGGCTGGGCGCGATCGCCGAGCCGGCCCTGGCGCACCTGCTGGAGCCGCCGTTCCGCGCGGCCGGGCTGCCCGAGCGTGCGGTGCACCCGGTGGCGTTCGTGCTGGCCCTGGGCGTGGTGGTCTTCCTGCACACGGTCGTCGGCGAGATGGTGCCGAAGAACATCACGCTGGCCGGTCCGGAGGTTTCCGCACTCTGGCTCGGCCCGGCGATGCTGGCGTTCTGTGTGGCGACCAAGCCGCTGCTGCTGGCGATGAAGTGGGCGGCCCGCCGGGTGCTCGCGTTCTGGCGCATCGAGGCGTCCGAGGCAGTGAAGACGGTGTTCACCGCCGAGGAGTTGGCCGGGCTCGTCTCCCAGGCGCGTACGGAGGGTCTGCTCGACGAGGAGCAGCACGTGAGGATCACCGGCGCGCTGGCCCTGCACAGCCGAACGGCGGCGGACGCCCTGCAACCGTGGTCGACGGTGGTCACGGTGGCCGAGGACGTGTCGCCGGCGTCACTGGAGGTGCTGGCGACGCGGACCGGTCGGTCCCGGTTCCCGGTGGTGCAGCGGTCGACCCGCCGGGTGCTCGGATTCGTGCACGTCAAGGACGTCCTGGGGTACGCCGGGCGAGGCCGTCGGTCACCCGTGCCGGCCCAGGTCTACCGGCCGCTGGCGGTGGTGCCGCCGGAGCGTACGCTGGCCGACCTGCTGCTGGCCATGCGCCGCGAGCGGCGGCACATGGTGCTGGTCAGCGACGGCCGGCGCCCTCTCGGTGTGGTCACTCTCGACGATGTATTGACCGCAATCGTTGGTTGAAAAACCAATACCCTTGGTGTGCAAGCAGTTGCACGACAGTGATGGTTCCTACGCTCGCCTTGATTACCGCTCCGAGCTTCCCTAATGTGAGGCACCGACCGCTGTGGGTCGTCTGCCTCGGCCCTTCCCTCACGCGAGGCGCCCGGCGGTCGGTTGCAAAGGAGTCGGTGCCGGTGGCAACCATGCCCCCTCATCGTCACGACCTGAAAACGTCTGCTCGGCCAGGTGGCTTGCGCCGCGGCGTCCACCGCCTGCTCGTCCTGGTCGCCGCCGCCGCAGTCGGCGCCGGTCTGCTCGCCGCACCGGCGCACGCCGATCCCACGGTCGACGAGATCGAGGCGCAGATCGACAAGAAGTGGGAGCAGTTGGAGCCCACTATCGAGCAGTACAACAAGGTTCGGGCGCAGCTGAAGGTCAACCGGCAGAAGTCGGCGAGCCTGCAGAAGAAGATCGAGCCGCTCGCGTTGCAGAGCGAGTTGGCGCTCAACCGGGTGGGCGACCTCGCCTCCCGCTACTACATCTCCGGCCCGTCGCACGACATCGGTTCGCTGCTGGTCAGCGTCAAGCCGGACACGCTCACCGAGCAGCTCACCGTGCTCGACCGGCTTGCCGCGCAGGAGCGCAAGGAGGTCGAGGGTGTGCTGGCCGTGCGGGCCAAGTACGACGGTGAGAAGCAGAAGCTGGACGCGCTGATCACCACCCAGACCACGCAGCAGAACGAGCTGGCGGCCAAGAAGAAGCAGATCGACGCCGAAATCAAGCAGCTTGAGGCGTCAATGCCCAAGACCACGGTCAAGACCGCGGGCTGCCCGACGATCAACGGTGTGACCAGCTCGGCCGCCCAGAAGGCGATCAAGACTGCCTGCCAACAGGTCGGTGATCCGTACGTCTGGGGCGCCACCGGCCCGAACTCGTTCGACTGCTCGGGGCTGACCCAGTACGCCTACAAGTCGGCCGGGATCTCCCTCACTCACCACACCGGTGACCAGTGGAACGAGGGCAAGGCTGTCGCGCGAGCTGACGCCCGCCCCGGTGACCTGGTCTTCTTCTTCTCCGGCCTAACGCATGTCGGCCTGTATCTGGGTAACAACCAGATGGTGCACGCACCACGTGCCGGCAAACCGGTGCAGGTGTCCAGCATCAACACGATGCCGGTCGCCGGGTTCCGCAGACCTGGCTGATCCAGATCACGTACTGACGGCCCCCGGTCACCGACCGGGGGCCGTCGTGGTTCTCAGCGGGGCGCGCCCACCGGGGAGGGCAGCAGCTGCACGTCAGCGAGATCGACGTACATGATCCGGTGGCCGAACTGGATCTGCGCGTAGCGGTTCTTGCCGCGGATCACCGTCCAGTCGCCCGGCGACGAGCCGTCGAACGTGCTGGCCCGGTAGTACTCGCCGGCCAGCACCGCGCCGACGGCGTACCGCTGTCCGGCGGCCAGGGTGTACTGCAGCGGCGAGATCGTCTGGTAGGGCACCCCGTCCGGGTACGCCGCCTGCTCCGGGTACGCCCGTCCGTACACGGGGACAGTCGTCCGTCCGGGTTTCGGCGTGGCCACGACGCCGACGGTCCAGCTGGCGGTCGGCGCGTACGCCGGGTTGTGGAACCAGGCCCGCTGCCCGAGGTACCAGATCGCGGTCCAGTCACCCTGCCGTCCGGCGAGCGCGTACGTCTGCCCGGCGGATGCCCGCGCCCCGTGGTCCGACACGGCCATCGTGTTCGGGGTGCCGTCCGGACGGAGCGCGATGTCGTTGACCAGCGGCGCGTCCGCGGACGGTGCGCTCCGCAGCACCACCGACGATGAGCCGCGCGGCGCGCACGGCACACCTGCGGTGACGCATCCGGTGAACGCCGGTTGGTTGGTGGCGTAGTCCGGGTCGATACGGACCAGCCCGGTGGCCGGGGTGCCGGTGTCCAGTCGCGGCGCGTGCAGCAGGTCGAAGTAGTGCGTCCAGTCCCAGTACGGGCCTGGATCCCAGTGCATCCCCCGCACGGTCGAGGCGACGGTGCCGGGCACGTTGTCGTGGCCGATGATGTGCTGGCGGTCCAGCGGGATGCCCAGCCGCAGCGCCAGGTGCCGGACCAGCTTCGCCGAGGTCCGGTACATCGCCTCCGTGTACCAGGTGCCCTGCGCGGCGAAGCCCTCGTGTTCGAGACCGATCGACTTGGCGTTGACGTACCAGTTGCCCGCGTGCCAGCCGACGTCCTTGGTCTTCACGTGCTGGGCGATGTGCCCGTCGACCGAGCGCAGCGAGTAGTGCCAGCTCACGTACGTCGGGTCCTGGACGAGTTTCAGGGTCGTCGCCCAGCTCGCCTCGGTGTCGTGGATGACGATGTACTCGATCTTCTGCCGGGCGGGCCGGTCCGAGAGATCGTGGTTGCCGTAGTCCCCGTCGCCGAACGCCTCGTAGGGTGCGGGGATCCACTCGCAGGAGATGGTGCGCGGGCACTCCACCCCGTCCGGGCGGGCCAGCCGGCGTAGGCCCAGCCGGTCCAACCAGGAGCGCTGGGGCTGTACCGCGATCGCCGGCAGGGTGATTCGCTGCCCGTCGTCGGTCACCCGGGACTCGCCTGCGGCGATGGTGGTGAAGACCTCGTCGGCGAAGGCCGCTGCGGCGTCGGCGCTGTCCGCACCGGCGTAGCGGGCCACCGCGCCGTACCAGGCCGCCGGGTCGGTGTCCGCGCCGACCGGTGCACCCAACTCCCGCTGGTACGCGCTGAGCAGCGCAGCCCCGCCCCGGATGTTGACCTCCGCGTCGGTGCGCAGCGCCTCGGGGGTGGCGCCGGTCAGCGCGGCTGCGGCTTCCACGGTCTGCAACGCGGCGGCGGCCGGCGCGGGGGCCTCGGCGGGTCGGGGCGCGGGCACCCGGGCGGGCCGGGAGTCGTCGCCGCGTGGGTCCTCGGCACCGGCATCGTGGTGGCCGCGCCCGGGTAGAGCGGCGACGTGGCGGGCGTCGGTCAGGTGCATCGGGCCGTAGCCACCGCTCGTGCTCGGTGTGCCGGCGTTGCTGTCCCAGCGGGACTCCAGGTAGGAGACGCCGAGCAGCACACCGGTCGGTACGCCGTACTCGGTCGCCGCAGCGGCGTACTGCTGCTGGCGATCGGTGGTGGGTGCGGCGGCGGCCGCTGCCGAGAGTGGCACCGCGCTCGCGGCGGCGATGACGGTGGTGGCGAGCAGTGCGCGCCAGCCGGTCGACAGGGTTGGATGGTGCATCGAACCCCCTAGATTCTCGCGGGTAGAGGTCAGGTCACCATCGCGCCGCTGGAGAGTCCGCGTCAATACCTTTCCATCTATCGACTCGCTCAGAAGGAAATCTTCACACTGGGTCGGTGACCCCCACTCGATCGGTACGGAGTGTCACGGCCGCACGGGTTGCGGATTGGTAACAGGCGTCTCTACTCTGGTCATTCGTCGGCCCGATAGCAGCTCCGCCCAGCCCGGGCGGTAACGGACCGACACCGCCGAGTCGTTTCCGAGCGAACCGGGGACCCAGGTCCCTCGGGGTGAATCCGCAGCCACTGCGGTAGGGCGCCGACTTCCCGCCCGAACCCGTCAGCTAACCCGGTAGGCGGTCAGGAAGAAGGAGTACGGAACCCCGGTGGCACTCCATGCCCCGCGGCCGTCGTCCGAGCGGTCGGCAGCAGCCGGCCCGACGCCGATCGTGCCGCGCCCACGCTGGTCCCGCTTCACCACCGCTCTCGCCGCGCTGGTCGGCGTCGCCGTCGTCCTGACGGGCAGCGCCACGGCGGCCCACGCCGACCCGTCCGTCGCGGAGATCGAGCGTCAGATCGACGAGGACTGGAACAAACTCGAACCGATCATCGAACGGCACAACGCCACCCGGACCGACCTCGCCGTCAAGCGCAAGCAGGCGGACGCTCTGGCCACCCGCATCGCCCCGCTCGAACAGCAGGTCGACGCCGCGATGGACAAGGTCAGCGCCCTCGCCGTGCGGGCGTACAAGGGTGAGACCGTGTCGACCGTCAACGCGATGCTGGGCAGCCGGTCACCGAGCGAGGTGGTCAGTCAGCTCGAAATGCTCGACCGGTTCGCGCACAACCAGCAACAGGACGTACGCGAGGTGGCCGACCTGCGGGACGAGTTGGCCGCGCAGAAGGCGCCGCTGGACGAGATGGTGGCCCAGCTGACCCGTACCGAGGCTCAGCTGGCCGCGAAGAAGAAGCAGATCAACGAAGAGATCGACCGGCTGCAGAAGCTTCGCCTCAAGGTGTACGGCAACGGTGGCGGTGGTTCGTTGCGCCCGGCGCCCTGCCCCGGCAGCTATCCCGGCGGCGCCGCGGGCGTCGCGGTGAAGTTCGCCTGCGCACAGATCGGCAAGCCCTACGTGTGGGGCGCCGAGGGACCCAACTCGTACGACTGCTCCGGGCTGATGCTGGCCGCCTGGGCGAAGGCCGGTGTGTCGTTGCCGCACAACGCCGCCCAGCAGAGCCGCGTCACCAAGGACGTCAGCAAGGGCGACCTGCGCCCCGGCGACCTGGTCTTCTACTACAGCGACATCCACCACGTCGGCATGTACGTCGGCGGCGGCTGGGTGGTGCACGCCTCGCAGGCAGGCCAACCGGTCAAGATGAAGAAGGTCGACGACGGCCCGATCCACAGCTACGGCCGTCCAGGCTGATCGGGAGTGACCGAAGGGCCCGTCGCGATCCGTCGCGGCGGGCCCTCGTCGTCACGGGTTCAGCGGGTCGGCCAGGTGCGCCAGTGCTGCCAGGCGCGGCTCGGCGTGGGGCCCCGCTGGCCCTGGTAGCGGGATCCGTAGACCACCGAGCCGTACGGGTGCTCGGCCGGCGAGGAGAGCCGGAAGATGCAGAGCTGCCCGATCTTCATGCCCGGCCAGAGGGTGATCGGCAGGTTCGCCACGTTGGAGAGTTCCAGCGTCACGTGTCCGGAGAAGCCGGGGTCGATGAAGCCGGCGGTGGAGTGCGTGAGCAACCCGAGCCGGCCCAGTGAGCTCTTGCCTTCGAGTCGGCCGGCGAGCTGGTCACCCAGGGAGATGACCTCCAGCGTCGAGGCGAGCACGAACTCCCCCGGGTGCAGCACGAACGGCTCGCCGTCGGGCACCTCGACCGCCGAGGTCAGGTCGTCCTGCTGCATCGCCGGATCGATGTGGGTGTAGAGGTGGTTGTTGAAGACCCGGAACAGCCGGTCGAGTCGGACGTCGATGCTGGAGGGTTGGACCAGGGTGGGCTCGAACGGCTCCAGGCCCAGCGTGCCGGCCTTGATCTCGGAGACCAGGTCGCGGTCGGAGAGCAGCATCGGACCACCATAGCGGCGTTGCCGAAACCGGGCGGATTCGGTGCCGGTGACCAGCGCGTCGAGGTCGCCCGTCGTACATTTGTTCGATAGAATGCTCGCATGGCTTCCTGGTCCGATTTCGCCGCCGACGAGCCCCGACTCGCCGACGGGATCCGCGTTCTCCTTCAGCAGTACGGGCCGGGCTTCGGCTACCTGGCCACGGTCCGCGCCGACGGCGGGCCCCGGGTTCACCCGGTCTCCCCGGTCATCACGGACGAAGGTCTCTTCTGCTTCATCATCGACTCCCCGAAGCGCCGTGACCTCGAACGCGACGGCCGTTACGCGTTGCACTCGTTCCCCCCGGAGGAGAGCGACGACGAGGCCTACCTGGCGGGGCACGCTCGTCCGGTGACCGATCCGGTCCGGGTCGCGCGGCTGGCGCAGAGTGCCCGGGCCGAGCAGCAGGTCGACTGGCGGTTGTTCGAGTTCACCGTCGACGTGGCCATGCTGACCCGCCGCGAGCAGCACGTCGCCGGCGTCCCGGGTGTCACGCCGAGCCGGCCGGCTGTCCGGGTCTGGCTGGACCCGCACGCCCCGTCGGCGACGGCCGCGCCGGTCGCCGTGCCACAGGCTCGGCCGACCCGCCTCAGCCGTGACGTGCAGTGCACGGCCGCCTGACCGGGGCTCTGACACGACGGTGTCGGCTCCGTCGTGACGGAGCCGACACCGGTTGTACGCGGAGCAGTTAGGCCGCGCGGTAGGCGTTCCAGGCGGTGATCATGCGGCTGGCCTGACCAGGGGTGAACTGGTACATGCACGAGTCGTAGGTGTAGTCCATGAAGTTGGTGATCGGGTCCAGCCCGGTCGCCGAGCAGGTGTCGCGCCCGGTCGGGCACTGGTACGCCGGCGAGGCCTCGGCCGGGGTGTCGCTGACGCTGTCACCCGAGCCGCCGCAGCCGCCCTGGAAGGTGTGGTAGAGGTTCAGCCAGTGGCCGACCTCGTGGGTGCCGGTGTCGCCCTGGTTGTAGTTGGTGGCGGTGCCGCCCGGCAGCGACTCGCTGAGCGCGACCACGCCGTCGGCGCTGCTGAGCTTCCGCTGCGGGAAGGTCGCCCAACCCAGCAGGTCGTCGCTCAGTTCGCCGAGGTAGATGTTGAGCGTGTTCTTGCCGCCGACCCGCAGTGAGGACTTCATCG
>NZ_JBSFBM010000127.1:0-17596 GCF_053592955.1 Micromonospora sp. NPDC002411
GATCTGCGCGGTCGGCCGAGGCCGCCGGCGTGGCCGCCAACGCGCCGGCCGGCGACGGTAAGCCCGCCGGCGACGAGGCCGGGGCGCAGGAGCGCAACCTCACCGAAGCGAAGGCTGGCACTGACGCCGACGGCGCCGGACCGGCGGACGCGAGCGAAACGGGGGCCCAGAAGTGACCACTCCCCGCCCGGAGACGCTGGCCAAGCTGACGCCGGTGCTGACCAAGCGCTGGCTGTCGCCGGACGCCTGGCGCATCGGCACGTACGAGCAGCTCGACGGTTACGCCGCACTACGCAAGGCACTCAAGGCACACCCGGACGACCTGATCCAGCTGATCAAGGACTCGGGGTTGCGGGGCCGGGGTGGCGCGGGCTTCCCGACCGGTCTCAAGTGGGGCTTCATCCCGCAGGGCGACGGAAAGCCGCACTACCTGGTGGTCAACGCCGATGAGGGCGAGCCGGGCACCTGCAAGGACCTGCCGCTCATGACCCACGACCCGCACGCGCTGGTCGAGGGCGTGATCATCGCGTCGTACGCGATCCGGGCCAGCCGCGCCTACATCTACATCCGGGGCGAGGCGGTGCACGCCGCGCGTCGGCTGCGCAACGCGGTCCAGGAGGCGTACGACAAGGGCTACCTCGGCCGCAACATTCTGCGCAGCGGCTACGACCTGGAGCTGGTGGTGCACTCCGGCGCCGGGGCGTACATCTGCGGCGAGGAGACGGCGCTGCTGGACTCCCTGGAGGGGTTCCGGGGTCAGCCCCGGCTGCGCCCGCCGTTCCCGGCGACCCACGGCCTGTACGCGAGCCCGACGGTGGTGAACAACGTCGGCACCATCGCCAGCGTGCCGCCGATCGTGCTCGGCGGTGCCGACTGGTGGAAGAGCATGGGCACCGAGAAGTCCTCCGGGCCGATGATCTACTCGCTGTCCGGCCGGGTGGCCAACCCGGGCCAGTACGAGTGCTCGATGGGTGTCACCCTGCGCGAGCTGCTGGAGTTGGCGGGCGGCATGCAGCCCGGCCACAACCTGCGGTTCTGGACCCCGGGCGGCTCGTCCACGCCGCTGCTCGCCGCCGAGCACCTGGACGTGCCCCTGGACTTCGAGGGGGTGGCGGCGGCCGGCTCGATCCTCGGCACCACCGCCACGCAGATCTTCTCCGACCAGGACTGCCCGGTCTACGCGACGTACCGGTGGCTGGAGTTCTACCACCACGAGTCGTGCGGCAAGTGCACCCCGTGCCGCGAGGGCAACTACTGGATGGTCCGGGTCTACCGGCGGATCCTCGCCGGTCAGGGCACCCACGAGGACCTGGAAACCCTTCTGGACACCTGCGACAACATCCTCGGCCGTTCGTTCTGCGGCCTGGGTGACGGCGCGACCAGTTCGGTGACCTCGTCGCTGCAGTACTTCAAGCAGGACTACCTCGACTACATCGAGGGACGGACCGCGCCGAAGCTCTCCGACAAGCAGCTGGTTGGAGCTCACTGATGACGGACGTAGCCAAGCAGACCGACATGGTCACCCTCACCATCGACGGCGTCGAGGTCACCGCCCCCAAGGGGACGCTGCTGATCCGGGTCGCCGAGCAGATGGGTACCGAGATCCCCCGGTTCTGCGACCACCCGCTGCTGGCCCCGGCCGGCGCGTGCCGGCAGTGCCTGGTCGAGGTGGAGGGCCAGCGCAAGCCGGTGGCCTCCTGCACCCAGGCCGTCGCCGACGGCATGGTCGTGCGTACCCAGATCACCTCGCCGGTGGCCAAGAAGGCGCAGGAGGGGGTGATGGAGCTGCTGCTGCTCAACCACCCGCTGGACTGCCCGATGTGTGACAAGGGCGGTGAGTGCCCGCTCCAGAACCAGGCCATGTCCACCGGCCGCACCGACTCGCGCTTCCACGAGCACAAGCGGGAGTACGAGAAGCCGATGGCGATCAGCAGCCAGGTGCTGCTGGACCGCGAGCGTTGCGTGCTCTGCCAGCGGTGCACCCGGTTCTCCGAGGAGATCGCCGGCGACAAGTTCATCGACCTGATGGGCCGGTCGTCCGCCGAGGAGATCAACATCTACCGGGACGACGCGTACGGCGAGGAGGGCGACGCCGGTGACGTCCCGTTCAACTCCTACTTCTCCGGCAACACCGTGCAGATCTGCCCGGTGGGTGCGCTGACCGGTGCCCAGTACCGCTTCCGGGCCCGCCCGTTCGACCTGGTGTCCAGCCCGAGCGTCTGCGAGCACTGCTCGGCCGGCTGCGGGCAGCGCACCGACTGGCGGCGCGGCAAGGTGCTGCGCCGGCTGGCCGGCGACGAGCCGGAGGTCAACGAGGAGTGGAACTGCGACAAGGGCCGCTGGGGCTTCCAGTACACCCGCGCCACCGACCGGTTGACCACCCCGCTGGTCCGTGACGAGCGCACCGGTGAGCTGCGGGAGGCGTCCTGGAGTGAGGCGCTCACCGTGGCCGCCGAAGGGCTGCACACCGCTCGGGAGAGCGGACAGGGCACGGCGGTGCTCACCGGCGGCCGGCTGACCGTCGAGGACGCCTACGCGTACGCGAAGTTCGCCCGGGTCGCGCTGAACACCAACGACATCGACTTCCGGGCCCGACCGGTCTCCCGCGAGGAGGCCGACTTCCTGGCCAGCTCGGTCGCCGGCGTCACCGACGTGACCTACACCGACGTGGAGAACGCGCCGGCGGTGGTGCTGGTCGGCCTGGAGCCGGAGGAGGAGTGCCCCATCCTCTTCCTGCGACTGCGCAAGGCGTACCTGAAGAAGACCCTGACGGTGTACGCGTTGGCGCCGTTCGCGACCCGCGGCTTGGAGAAGCTCGGTGCCAAGCTGGCCCGGGTGGTGCCGGGCGAGGAGGCCAGCGTGCTCGCCGAGCACGCCACTGTCGCCGAGGCGCTGAGCGCGCCGGGCGCGATCCTGATCGTGGGTGAGCGGCTGGCCAGTGTGCCGGGTGGGCTCTCCGCGGCTGCGGACGTGGCCCGGCGTACCGGAGCGAAGCTGGTGTGGGTGCCGCGGCGCGCGGGTGACCGCGGCGCTGTCGACGCGGGCTGCCTGCCCAACCTGCTCCCCGGTGGACGCCTGGTGACCGAGCCGGCCGCGCGGGCCGAGCTGGGTGAGGCGTGGGACATCCCGGCCGGCGTGATCCCGAGCCAGGCTGGTCGGGACACCGACGGCATCCTCAACGCTGCCGCCAACGGGCAGCTCGGCGCCCTGGTCGTCGGTGGTGTCGACCCGGCTGACCTGGCCGACCCCCGGCTGGCCGACGCCGCCCTGGACGCGGTGCCGTTCCTGGTCAGTCTGGAGCTGCGTGCCAGCGCGGTCACCCGACGGGCGAACGTGGTGCTGCCGGTCGCCCCGGTGGTCGAGAAGTCCGGCAGCTTCCTCGACTGGGAGGGCCGGCTGCGTCCGTTCGAGGCGGTGCTGAACACCGCCGCGATGACCGACGGTCGGGTGCTCGACGCCCTGGCCGCGCTGCTCGACGTGCGGCTGGGCACGGCCGACGTGCCGAGCGTCCGCCGTGAGCTGGGCTCGCTGCCGGCGACCCGGACGTCCCGGCCGACCGCTCCGTCGGTGGCGCCGGGCCGAGTGCCGCACCCGGGCGCCGGGGAGGCCGTGCTGGCGACCTGGCACCAGCTGGTCGACCTGGGCACCCTGACCGACGGCGACGAGCACCTCGCCGGCACCGCCCGCCCGCCGGTCGTCCGGCTGGGCAAGGGCACCGCCGAGGCGCTCGGTGTGGTCGACGGCGACGCGGTCACTGTCGGCACCGACCGGGGCGCGCTGACCCTGCCGGCCGAGCTCACCGAGATGCCGGACGGCGTGGTCTGGTTGCCGACCAACTCACCCGGTTCGACAGTGCGGCGCAGCCTCGGGGCGACGTCCGGCGCGGTCGTCCGGATCTCCGTCCCCGCACCGAGCGCGGCCGTTCCGGCCGGGCGTCTGGCGGCCGACGAGACCGGTCTCCCGGGTCCGCTCCTCAACGCTGGGGGTAACCAGTGAGCGCGAGGAGTGAACGAGCGCAGCGAGTGAGCCCCGCAGTCGCGAACGAAAGGTGGGCACAGTGAGAGTCCTCCTCGCCCAGGACCCGACGCTGGCCGACTTCGGCCGGGATCCGTGGTGGCTGGTCCTCGGCAAGATCGTCTTTGCGTTCGCATTCGGTCTGCTGGCGACCCTGCTCGGTGTCTGGTTCGAGCGGCGCGTCGTGGGCTACATGCAGGTGCGGCCCGGCCCCAACCAGGTCGGCCCGTTCGGCCTGCTCCAGACGCTCGCCGACGGTCTGAAGATGGCCTTCAAGGAGGACATCCTCCCTAAGGCGGCCGACAAGGTCGTCTACTTCTTCGCTCCGACGATCTCGGTGATCTGCGCGGTCACCGCCCTGTCGGTGATCCCGTTCGGCCCGATGGTGAGCATCTTCGGTCACCACACGCCGTTGCAGGTCACCGACGTGCCGGTGGCGGTACTGCTGCTGCTCGCCTGCTCGTCGATGGGCGTCTACGGCATCGTGCTGGGTGGTTGGGCCTCCGGCTCGACGTACCCGCTCCTCGGTGGTCTGCGGTCGAGCGCCCAGATGATCTCCTACGAGGTCGCCATGGGGCTCTCCATCGTGGCGGTCTTCATGACCGCCGGCACGATGAGCACCAGCGGGATCGTCGCCGCCCAGGGCGACGCCACACGGCTGACCATCTTCGGCACCGAGATCCCCGCGCCGGGCTGGTACGCGATCCTGCTACTGCCCAGCTTCATCATCTTCTTCATCGCCACGGTCGGCGAGACCAACCGGGCGCCGTTCGACCTCCCTGAGGCCGAGTCCGAGCTGGTCGCCGGCTTCATGACGGAATACAGCTCGCTGAAGTTCGCGCTCTTCATGCTCAGCGAGTACGTCGCGATGGTGACCATGTCCGCGGTCACCACCACGCTGTTCCTCGGCGGTTGGCGGGCACCCTGGCCGATCACCCTCTGGGAGGGCGCCAACTCCGGTTGGTGGCCGATGCTCTGGTTCTTCGGCAAGGTGATCGCGCTGGTCTTCGTGTTCGTGTGGCTGCGCGGCACGCTGCCCCGGCTGCGCTACGACCAGTTCATGCGCCTCGGGTGGAAGGTGCTGCTGCCGATCAACCTGGTCTGGATCCTGGTCCTGTCGGGCCTGCGCTCCATCGAGGACTGGGACACGCGCGGCAAGGTCATCGCCGTCAGCATCCCGGCCGGCATCCTGCTGATCGCCACGCTCTTCTGGCCCAGCCGCAAGCCGCAGCCGAAACCGACGACCCAGGAACAGGTCGACAACCGGCCGTACGGGAGCTTCCCGCTGCCGCCGATGGATCTACAGGTACCACCGAGCCCGCGTATCACGCGCGTGGTCGCCGAGCGGGAGCCGGCCAACATCGTCGCCGGCTCGGACTCCAGGGAGGTGTGACGTGGGCTCGATCACCGGAACGTTCAAGGGATTCGGTGTCACCTTCTCGCACATGTTCAGGAAGGTCGTCACCACCGACTACCCGTTCAAGCCGCCGGTGTCGGCGCCGCGCTACCACGGGCGGCACATCCTCAACCGGCACCCGGACGGCCTGGAGAAGTGCATCGGCTGCGAGCTGTGCGCCTGGGCCTGCCCGGCGGACGCCATCTACGTCGAGGGTGGCGACAACACCGACGAGCAGCGCTTCTCGCCGGGTGAGCGGTACGCCAGCATCTACCAGATCAACTACGCCCGGTGCATCTTCTGCGGGCTGTGCATCGAGGCCTGCCCGACCCGGTCGCTGACGATGAGCAACGAGTACGAGCTGGCCCGGGACAACCGGCAGGACCTCATCTTCACCAAGGAGCAGTTGCTCGCTCCGCTGCTCGAGGGCATGGAGCAGCCGCCGCACCCGATGCGGCTTGGTGACAGCGAGAAGGACTACTACGTCGGCGCGCTGGACAACCCGGGCACGTCCGCCGGTGCCGAGACGTCCCCGATGGGCCCCGGCCGCTACCAGGTCGAGGAACACCCCGGCGTGACGTTCCCGGGTGCCGAGCAGGCCGCCCAGCGCGTGGCGGCCGGCAAGGGAGAGAAGGCATGACCACGTCTACGGTGCTCGCCGCGGCGGGCTCGGTCTCCGGCGGCGAGGCGGTCACCTTCTGGATCCTCGCCCCGCTCGCGCTGGTCGGCGGGATCGGGATGGTGGCCGCGCGCAACGCCGTGCACTCGGCGCTGTGGCTGGTGCTGACCATGCTCTGTCTGGGCGTGTTCTACGTGCTCCAGGCCGGCCCGTTCATCGGCATGGTGCAGATCATCGTCTACACCGGCGCGATCATGATGCTGTTCCTGTTCGTCCTGATGCTCGTCGGTCGGGACTCCACGGACTCGCTGATCGAGACGCTACGCGGTCAGCGGGTCGCCGCGATCGTGCTCGGTGTGGGCTTCGCCGGCCTGGTCGGCACCGGCGTCTACCAGGCGCTGGACAGGACCACCGCGGTCGGCTTGGACCAGGCCAACGCCGAGGGCAACGTGCAGGGCATCGCCCGGCTGCTGTTCACCAAGTACGTCTTCGCGTTCGAGCTGACCTCGGCGCTGCTGATCACCGCGGCGGTCGGCGCGATGGTGCTGGCCCACGTGGAGCGGCGTAAGCAGGACAAGGTCGACCAGGTGTCGACCATGCGGGCGCGCTTCGCCCCGGGCAACTACCCCGGTCCGAAGCCCGGTCCCGGTGTCTTCGCGACCTCCTCCTCGGTGGCCACCCCGGCCCGGCTGCCCGACGGCCGCCTGACCGACCGGAGCACCCCGGCGATCCTTCCGCAGCGCGAGCTGACCGCCGAGGAGACCTCGCTGAAGGGGACGGACCGGTGAGCGCGAGGAGTGCAGCGAAGCGGAGCCCCGCAGTCGCGAACGAAAGGCAGGCCCGGTAATGGGCAGTTTTCTCTCGGTCGAGCCGAACTACTACCTCGTCCTCGCCGCGGTGCTGTTCACCATCGGCGCCGCCGGGGTGCTGATCCGGCGCAACGCGATCGTGCTGTTCATGTGCGTGGAGCTGATGCTCAACGCGGCCAACCTGACGCTGGTCACCTTCAGTCGGATCAACGGTGACCTCAACGGCCAGATCATGGCGTTCTTCGTGATGGTGGTGGCGGCGGCCGAGGTCGTGGTCGGGCTCGCGATCATCATGTCCATCTTCCGGACGCGACGCTCGGCGAGCGTCGACGACGCCAACCTGCTGAAGTACTGAGGGGTCCACCGGTGGAAGAGACTGTGGAATACGCCCAGACCACGGGGCTGCTCGGGGGCGTCTGGCTGCTGGTGGCGATCCCGCTGCTGAGCGCGGCCGTCCTGCTGCTGCTCGGCCGCCGGGCCGACCGCTGGGGGCACTGGTTGGGCGTCGCCGCCATCGGCGCCGCGTTCGTGCTCGGCCTGAGCTTCTTCTTCCAGCTGCGTGGCCTGGAGAACAAGTCGGTCGAGCTGAGCCTCTGGGACTTCATCGCTGTCGGTGACCTGCGCGTCGACTTCGGCCTGCTGTTCGACCCGCTGGCCGCGGTCTTCGTGCTGCTGATCACCGGGGTGGGCTTCCTGATCCACCTGTACGCGGTGGAGTACATGGCGCACGACGCGGGCCGTCGCCGGTTCTTCGCGTACTTCAACCTGTTCGTCGCGGCGATGCTGCTGCTGGTGCTCGGCAACAACTACGTGATGCTGTACTTCGGCTGGGAGGGCGTCGGTCTGGCGTCGTACCTGCTGATCTCCTTCTGGACCGAGCGGCCGAGCGCGGCCACCGCCGGTAAGAAGGCGTTCCTGATGAACCGGGTCGGCGACGCCGGGCTGGCCATCGGCATCTTCATCATGTTCGCCACCCTGGGCACCACCCAGTACGACGAGGTGTTCAACGGTGTCGGCTCGCTGACCGGCGCGACGGTGCTGGTCCTCGGTCTGCTGCTGCTGCTCGGCGCGGCCGGCAAGTCGGGCCAGTTCCCGCTCCAGGCCTGGTTGCCGGACGCGATGGAGGGCCCGACCCCGGTGTCGGCGCTCATCCACGCGGCCACCATGGTCACCGCGGGCGTCTACCTGATCGCCCGGTCCAACCCGATCTTCTCCGCGAACTCGACCCTCCAGGTCGTCGTGGTCAGTGTCGGTGCGCTCACCCTGCTGATCGGCTGCATCATCGGCGCGGCCAAGGACGACATCAAGCGGGTGCTCGCCTGGTCGACCGTGAGCCAGATCGGCTACATGTTCGTCGGCGTCGGCCTGGGCGGTGGCGCGTACGCGCTGGCGATCATCCACCTGCTGGCGCACGGCTTCTTCAAGGCCAACATGTTCCTGGGCGCCGGCTCGGTGATGCACGGCATGAAGGACCAGGTCGACATCCGCCGCTTCGGTGGCCTCTCGAAGCACATGAAGATCACCTGGTTGACCTTCATGATGGGCTGGCTGGCCATCATCGGCCTCCCGCCGCTCTCCGGCTACTTCTCCAAGGAGCCGATCATCGCGAGCGCCTTCGAGCGGGAGGACTGGACCGCCTGGCTCTTCGGCGGCGCGGCGCTGCTCGGTGCCGGGCTGACCGCGTTCTACATGACGCGGCTGTTCGTGCTCACGTTCCACGGCCCGAAGCGGTGGACCGAGGACATCGAGCACCCGCACGAGTCGCCGAAGCTGATGACCATCCCGCTGATCCTGCTGGCTGCCGGTTCGGTGGTGGCCGGTGGCCTGATGGCCTGGAACGACGGGGTCGCCTCCTGGCTGTCACCGGTGCTCGGCGAGGAGGCCGCCGGTGAGGCCCACGGCGTGCTCTCCCACACGGTGATCACGATCCTGTCGCTGCTGGTCACGGTGCTCGGCGCCGGCCTGGCCTGGTTCCTGTTCCGGGCCGGTACGGCCACCGCGCCGCAGCCGGCCGGCGTGCTGGTCACCGCCGCCCGGCGCAACCTCTACACCGACGCGTTCAACGAGGCGGTCTTCGAGAAGCCGGGCATCTTCCTCACCCGGGCGCTGGTGTACCTCGACAACCGGGGCATCGACGGGCTCGTCAACGGGCTCGCCGCCGCGGTCGGCGGTGGTTCGGGTCGCCTCCGGCGGATGCAGACCGGTTTCGTCCGCTCGTACGCCACCTCGATCCTGGCCGGTGCGCTGCTGGTGATGGCGGCGTTCCTGGCGGTGCAGGCCGGGTGGTTGGCGTGATCGACCTCTTTCCGGCCGCCCCCGCCGGCGGACCACGCAGTGACGACGGAGGTAAGGCCGCATAATGTCCAACTTCCCGTTCCTCTCGGTGCTCACCGTGGCGCCGCTGGTGGGCGCCCTGGTGGTGGCCTTCCTGCCGCGCCACCGGCCGGAGCTGGCCAAGCAGGTGGCGTTCGCCTGGTCGCTGCTCGTGCTGGTGCTCTCGGTGGTGATGTGGGTCAGCTTCAAGACCGGCGGTGACCGCTTCCAGTTCCGCGAGTCGTACTCGTGGATCCCGAACTGGGGTGTCAGCTTCACCTTCGCGGCCGACGGCATCGCGCTGGTGATGCTGATGCTGATCGCGGTGCTGGTGCCGTTGGTGATCCTGGCGTCCTGGCACGACGCCGAGTCGTCGAAGCGGTCGGTGCCTGTCTACTTCGCGCTGCTGCTGGTCCTCGAGTGCACGATGATCGGTGTCTTCGCGGCCGCCGACGTCTTCCTGTTCTACGTGTTCTTCGAGGTCATGCTCGTCCCGATGTACTTCCTCATCGGCAGCTACGGCGGCCACCAGCGGCAGTACGCGGCGGTGAAGTTCTTCCTCTACTCGCTCGTCGGCGGTCTGTTCATGCTGGCCGCCGTGATCGGCCTGTGGGTGGTCGGCGGCAAGACCTTCGACTGGCAGGCGCTGTCGCAGGTCGACATCAGCACCGGCACCGAGCGGTGGCTGTTCCTCGGCTTCTTCCTCGCGTTCGCGATCAAGGCGCCGTTCTTCCCGTTCCACACCTGGCTGCCGGACGCCGGTGGCGCGGCCCCTGCGGGTGCCGCGGCGCTGCTCGTCGGTGTGCTGGACAAGGTCGGCACGTTCGGCATCCTGCGCTACTGCCTCCCGCTCTTCCCGGAGGCGTCGAAGTGGTTCGCGCCGTGGGCGCTGGCGCTGGGCGTGATCGGCATCGTCTACGCCGCGCTGCTGGCGGTCGGCCAGAACGACCTCAAGCGGCTGGTGTCGTACACCTCGATCGCGCACTTCGGCTTCATCGGCGTGGGCATCTTCGCCTTCACCACCCAGGCCGGCACCGGCGCGGTGCTCTACATGCTCAACCACGGGTTGGCCACCGGCCTGCTGTTCCTGGTGGTGGGCATGCTGATCTCCCGGCGTGGTTCGGCGTTGATCAGCGACTTCGGTGGTGCCGGCAAGCTGGTCCCGGTGCTCGCCGGGGTGCTCTTCTTCGCCGGTCTCGCCTCGCTCGCGCTACCGGGCACGGCGCCGTTCATCTCCGAGTTCCTGGTGCTGATCGGCACCTTCACGGTGAACAAGCCGGTCGCGATCATCGCCACGCTCGGCATCATCCTGGCCGCCGCGTACGTGCTGTGGATGGTGCAGCGCACCACCCAGGGCACCCTCAACCCGGCGCTGACCGAGGTGGACGGAATGCGCCGGGACCTCAACCTGCGCGAGAAGGTCGTGGTCGCCCCACTGATCGCACTGATCGTGCTGCTCGGCTTCTTCCCCAAGCCGGTCACTGACGTGATCAACCCGGCCGTCCAGGCGACCATGGACGACATCGGCAGAACCGACCCGGCCCCGTCGGTCGGCACCGTCCAGGAGGCGGCAAAGTGACCGAGTTGAAACTGCCGTCGATCGACTACGCGGCGCTCTCCCCGATCCTGATCATGCTGGGCACCGCGTTGCTCGGCGTGCTGGTCGAGGCTCTCGTGCCCCGGCGCTGGCGGCACGTGGTGCAGCTGACGGTGGCGCTGCTGGCCGTGCTCGCGGCGCTGACCATGGTGGTCTTCAACGCCGACGAGCGGATCATCACCGCCGGCCGGGCCCTCGCGATCGACGGACCGACGCTGTTCCTGCAGGGCGCGATCCTGGTGCTGGCCGCGATGGCGCTGCTGCTGATCGGTGACCGCTCGGTCGAGCGGGGCGGGGCGTTCGTCGCCCAGGCCGCGGTGACCGCCGAGTCGGCCGACGACCGGCGGCAGGCCGAGGGGCGCAACGGCCTCACCGAGGTCTACCCGCTGACCACGTTCGCGATCGGCGGCATGCTGATCTTCGTGGCGGCGAACGACCTGCTGACCATGTTCATCGCGCTGGAGGTCTTCTCCCTGCCGCTCTACCTGCTCTGCGCGCTGGCCCGTCGCCGGCGGCTGCTGAGCCAGGAGGCGGCGATGAAGTACTTCCTGCTCGGCGCGTACGCCTCCGCGTTCTTCTTGTTCGGGGTGGCGCTGATCTACGGCTTCACGTCCGGCGTCCCGGGCCGGTCGGCCGGCGTCGACTTCGCCACGATCGACGCGGCGGTGGGCGAGTCCCCGGCCAGCCCGGTGCTTCTCTTCGCCGGCATGGCGTTGCTCTCGATCGGCCTGCTCTTCAAGGCGGCGGCGGCACCGTTCCACGTCTGGACCCCGGACGTCTACCAGGGTGCGCCGACCCCGGTCACCGGCTTCATGGCGGCCTGCACCAAGGTCGCCGCGTTCGGTGCCCTGCTGCGGGTCTTCCACGTCGCGTTCGCGGACGCCAGCTGGGACTTCACCCCGGTCCTCGGCGCGGTGGCGGTGCTGACCATGCTGGTCGGCGCGGTACTCGCGGTCACCCAGACCGACATCAAGAGGCTGCTCGCGTACTCCTCGATCGCCAACGCCGGCTACCTGCTGGTCGGTGTGCTGGCGCCGAGCCGCGACGGGCTCTCCGGCACGATGTTCTACCTGGTCGCGTACGGCTTCTCGGTGCTGGCCGCGTTCGCTGTGGTGACCCTGGTGCGGGACTCCGACGGGGAGGCGACCCACCTGTCCCGCTGGGCCGGGTTGGGTCGGCGGTCGCCGTTCTTCGCCGCGCTGTTCACCTTCATCCTGCTGGCCTTCGCCGGTATCCCACTGACCAGCGGTTTCACCAGCAAGTTCGCCATCTTCGGGCCGGCGCTCGACGGTGGTCAGGCCTGGCTGGTGATCGCCGGTGTGCTGACCAGCATGGTGCTGGCGTTCCCGTACCTGCGGGTCGTGGTGATGATGTGGCTCTCCGAGCCGGGTGAGTCCACCCCGACCGTCACGGTGCCCGGCGGGCTCACCGCCGCAGCGCTGATGATCGGTGTGCTGGCCACTCTGGTGCTGGGTGTCGCGCCGGCGCCGCTGCTCGATCTGGCCACGGGAGCCGCCGAATTCGTTCGATGACGGAAAGATCGATCACCGGGGGTCGGCGCGTGTTCACGTGCCGGCCCCCGGTGCGTATCCCCGGGCCGGAGCAGGTCGAACGGGTGTGGCATGGTTGATAGCGTGGTGAATCCGGCGGGTGAGCGTTCAGGTGCCTCCGGCTCCGGCGGTCGGCGGGGTCGGGCGAGCACGAGTCAGTTCGGCGCGATCGGCCTCAACCTTGCCGATCCGCGGGTCGAGGCGTCGGTGCTGGCGGTTCTGGACACGGTCGAGGTCGAGTTGCGGGCCAGTGTGTCCAGCGCGGACCCGTTCGTCACCGAGGCCGCCCGGCACCTTCTCGAGGCAGGTGGGAAGCGGTTCCGACCGCTTCTGGTGGCGCTCGGCGCACAGTTCGGTGACCCCACCGGTCCGCAGGTGGTCCCGGCCGCCGTGGTGATGGAGCTCACCCACCTGGCCACCCTCTACCACGACGACGTGATGGACGAGGCTGTCGTCCGCCGGGGCGCGGCGAGCGCGAACTCCCGTTGGACCAACTCGCTCGCCATCCTGGTCGGTGACTACCTCTTCGCCCGCGCGGCGGACATCGCCGCCGACCTGGGCCCGGAGGCGGTCCGGTTGCAGGCGCGCACCTTCGCCCGGCTGGTGCACGGCCAGATCGCGGAGACCGTGGGGCCGCGCGCGGACGACGACCCGGTGACCCACTACCTGAACGTGATCGCCGACAAGACGGGTTCGCTGATCGCCACGTCGATCCGGTTCGGCGGCATGTTCGGTGGCGCCGCCCCGGAGCACGTGGAGGCCCTCGCTGGTTACGGCGAGACGATCGGCGTCGCCTTCCAGCTCACCGACGACCTGCTCGACATCGCCTCCGAGTCGGTGCAGTCGGGCAAGACGCCCGGCACGGACCTGCGCGAGGGTGTCCCGACGCTGCCGGTGCTCTACGCGCGCGCGTCGGACGACTCGGACGCCGCCTCGGTGCGTCTGCGGGAGATCCTCGCGACCGGCCCGCTGACCGACGACGCGCTGCACGCCGAGGCGTTGGGGCTGCTCCGGGAGAGCCCGGCGCTCAAGCGCGCCCGGGAGACCGTGCGCAGTTACGCCGAGGACGCCCGCGCCCGCCTGGCCCCCCTTCCGGAGGGCCCGTCGCGGCACGCGCTCGAATCGCTCTGCGACTACATCGCCGACCGCACCAGCTGACCTTCGCCCCGGCTCCCAGCGGCGGCGGCACGGCCCAGCAGGCGGCCGCCGCCGAGCATGAGGACGGCTGCCAGCAGCATGGACGCCGCTGCGGTGGTCCACATGGCCGGGTAACCGAGGTGGGCGGCGAGCGGGCCCAGACTCAGCGGGCCGAGACAACCGCCCGCGTACACCCCGGTCTGGGTGATCGAGGTGGCGGCGGCCGGTGACTGTGGGTGGAGCCGGACCACCGCGAAGGTCATCAGGCCGGGCCACGCCCAACCCAGACCGAAGCCGAACACCACGCCGACCACCAGCGGCACCGGGCCGGTCAGCGCCAGTAGGCCCAGCCCGACCGCGCCGACGACGAGCATCGCGGCGATGAGGGCGACGTGGCCGGTGGCGCGGCGATCGGCCAGCCAGCCGGCACCCACCCGGGCCGCGACGCAGACCGCGCTGCCCAACGTCAGCGTCAGGCCGGCCAGGCCCGGCGACATGCCCCGGGCTGCGGCGGAGTCCACCAGGAAGGTGCCCAGCGCGTTGGCTGCCACCGCTGCCAACGTCGCTGCCGCGCCGACCACCACCAGCGCCGCCGTCGCGCGGCCGGCGCGCGTCGCGCCGGCCCTTCGCGGCGGACCGGGTATTTCCCGGGGTACGGCGGGCAGCGTCGTCATCGCGGCCACCGCCGCCGCCACGAACGCCCACCGCCAGCCGACCGTGAGCGCGATGACGGGCACCGCCGCGCCGGCCAGCAGGGTCGAGATCGGGATGGCGGCCTGCTTGACACCGAACGACAGCCCCTGCCGTCGGGCCGGCACGTGCTGGGCCAGCGCCGTGTTGCTGGCCAGCTGGCCGAGGGCGTTCGCGGCGGCGCTGAGGGCCAGCAACCCGACCAGCACCGGGTACGACCGGGCGAGTGCCGCCACGGCCAGCATCGACACGGCGGCCAGCACGATGCCGCAGCGGGCCACCCGGGCCGGGCCGTACCGCTCGACTAGGCGGCCGGAGGGCACCGAGGCCAGCGCGCTGACGCCGAAGTAGACGGATACGGCAAGACCGAGGCCGGCCGGGGAGAAGTCGAGGTCGCTGCCCATCTGCACGGCGAGACCACCGAGCAGGAACACGGGGAGTACGCAGGCCACTGTGGTGGCGACTGCGCCGGCGCTGGCCCGGATCGGGTGGGATCGGGCGGCGGTCGGCTCGGGGGTGATGGCGGTGTTGGTCATCGTCCGGCAAACCTACGTGAATCCGTCTCAGACCACTCGCCGTGACGGTCGGGCCACGAGCTGTGGATGGTGATCTGGCATCCTCGACCCGAACAGGCATTTCGCACCGGGCCTGTTTTTCATATGGTGTAAGTCCCCGGCGGCGGAGGTGGTTGTGCGCGACCCCTTGGCAGAACCTTCGGACCTGATCCGCAGTGTGTCCCGAGCACTGCGGGTGCTGGAGTCGGTCGGTCGCGCCCCCAAGGGCCTGACCGTCAAGCAGATCGCCCGACGGTGCGAGCTGACCGTGGCCACCACCTACCACCTGGTCCGCACACTCGCCTACGAGGGCTACGTGATCCGTCGCGAGGACGGCACGTACATCGTGGGGTTGGAGGTGGCCGACCGGTACCGGGAGCTGGTAACCGCGTTCCGGGGCCCGCCAGCGGTCGGTGAGACCCTGCGGCGGGCCGCCCTGGACACCGGCTACAGCCACTACCTCGGCCGCTTCGTCGGCGGTCAGGTGGCCCTCACAGCGGTCGCCGAGGGGCACCGCTCGCCCTACCTGGAGGACCTGGTCCCCGGCTTCGACGAGGGGGCGCACGCGACAGCCCTCGGCAAGGCACTGCTCGCCACCCTCAGCGTCGACCAGCGCCACCGCTACCTGCGCGAGTACGGCATGCGCCCGTTCACCACCGCCACGCTGACCACCACCGAGACGTTCGAGGCCGACCTGGCCGCCGGCGACCGGCGCGGCATGCAGCTGGAGATGGGGCAGTTCCGCCAGGGGGTGGCCTGCGCGGCGGTGCTCGTCGCGCCGGACAAGGACATGGAACGCCGCGTCGTGCTGGCGTGCGCGTTGCCGGCCAGCGAGATGATGACCTCCGCCCGGGTGGTCCGCGCCAAGCTGCTCACCGTGGCCCGGAGCGTCGCCGACGGCATCGCGTCCGACAACTGACCCGCAACGCCAGAGGCCCTCTCCCCGGCTGGGAGAGGGCCTCCGGGGGCGGTCCAGCCCCGGACCGCCTGAGCAACGTCAGCTGCCGACCGGGCCGCCGTCCAGGCGCCAGGTGACCACCACGCCCGGCTTGGCGTAGTCGCCGTCCGGCCAGTTCGAGGCCGGGTTCTCCACCGAGGCACCGGTGATCTCACCGGGGTGCTGCACCGCGACGAACACCGAACGGTTGTCACCGGTGATGAACGGACCGCAGGTCTCCGCGCCGAGCGGCACGGTCAGGAACTGCTTCAGGTGCCCCCGCTCCGGACCCTCGACGGCCGTGGCGAACAGGCCGTCGTTGCTGCCCAGAGCGTTGCCGTCGGTGGAGATCCACAGGTTGCCGGTGGCGTCGAAGGCGACGTTGTCCGGGCAGGAGATCGGGGAGACCTTGGTCTTGTCGTACCCCGCGAAGAACGTCGACGCGTCGGCCGGGTCGCCACAGACGATCGGCAACGACCAGGCGAAGGTCTCCGAGGTGTTGTCGCCGCGGTCCTCCACCAACTCCAGGATCTGCCCGTGCTTGTTGGCGTTGCGCGGGTTGGCCTCGTCCGGCTTCGGGTTGCTTCCGACCCCACGGTTGGTGTTGTTGGTCAGCGCCACGTACACCTTGCCGGTGAGCAGGCTCGGCTCGACGTCCTCGGGCCGGTCCATCTTGGTCGCGCCGACCTTGTCACCGGCGAGCCGGGTGAAGGTGAGCACGTCCGCTGCGGTCATCCCGTCGACGAACGACCGGTTGCCGCTGACCAGCTTGATCCAGCGACCCCGGCCGTTGAACGCGCCGTCGGTGGGCAGCTTGCCCGAGCCGTCGATCTCGGCCGCGCTGGTCTGGTCGAGCTGCGCCACGTAGAGCGTGCCGGACTCCAGCAGGGTCAGGTTGTGCTTGCGTGCCGCCCAGGAGTTGCCCTTCATGAACTTCTGGTCCGAGACGAACTTGTAGAGGTAGTCGAACCGCTCGTCGTCGCCCATGTACGCGACCACGTGGCCGTCCTTGGCGACGATCACGTTCGCGCCCTCGTGCTTGAACCGGCCCATCGCGGTGTGCTTGCGCGGGCGGCTCTCCGGGTCGAACGGGTCGATCTCGACGATCCAGCCGAACCGGTGCGCCTCGTTGGGGTGCTTCGCCAGGTCGAAGCGCTCGTCGGCGCGCTCCCACTTGCGGCTGCCGCTGGGGTAGCGGCTGGCGGTGCTGATGCCGTAGCGGTCCAGCTTCGGCTTCAGCTCGGCCGGGGCGGCGTCGGCGCCCACGAAGTACTGGTTGAAGTTCTCCTCACCGGAGAGCACGGTGCCCCACGGGGTCACGCCACCGGCGCAGTTGTTCAGGGTGCCGACGACAGTACGACCCTTGGGGTCGGCGGCGGTCTTCAGCCAGGCGGAGCCGGCGGCCGGCCCGGTCAGGTCGAACTTGGTGCTCAACGCGGTGACCCGCCGGTTGTACGCGCGAGGGCCCTTGCCGACCGGCTTCCACTGCCCGGTGCCCGCGACCCGCTCCAACTCCACCACCGACATGCCGTGCGCGGCCATGGCGGTGCGCAACTGCTCCACGGAGAGCCCGTCCAGGCCGGGGAAGCCCGGGAACATCAGATCCTCGTTGGTGTACTCGTGGTTGACCACGAGCAGCGCCCGCTTGCCCTGCTTGTCCAGCGGCAGCACGCCCACGAAGTCGTTGTTGTAACCGAACTGCTTGGACTGCGCCGCGGCTGTCTGGTGGTGCAGGTTGAACTCGGGCGCGCCCGGCAGCACCGGGTCACCCCACTTGATCACGACAGCGTGGTCGTAGCCGTTCGGCACGACGAGGGTGTCCAGCTTGTTCGGCGGGATCGGCTTGAAGGTCAGCGCGCCGTTGCCGACACCGGTGCTGGGACGGCCGAAGCCGAAGGCCTCCGGGACGTCCGGGGTGGTGGGGGCGCAGCGGTAGTTCACCTGCAGATCCGAGGCATCCGCCGACTTCCGACGCACCCA
>NZ_JBSFBM010000128.1:0-17528 GCF_053592955.1 Micromonospora sp. NPDC002411
GATCCCCATCCCGGCCGTCGGTTCGTCGAGGAGCATCACCCGTGGGTCCAGTGCCAGCACCAGTGCCAGTTCCAGCGCGCGCTTCTGCCCGTAGGCGAGCAGGCCGACCGGCCTGTCCGCCAACGCCATCAGCCCCACCTGCGTGAGCAGTTCGTCCACCCGGGCGCGGTTGCCGCCGAGGAGCTTCTCCGACCGCCAGAACCGGAACCCCTGGCGGGTGAGCCCCTGGAGGGCGAGCTCCACGTGTTCACGGCTGGTCAGGGTCTCGAAGAGGCTGGTGATCTGGAAGGACCTGGCCACTCCCCGGCGAGCGACCTGCTCGGGCTGTTGACCTGTGACGTCCTCGTCGAACACCGTGATCGCCCCGGACGTCGGGGACACGAAGCCGGTCAGGAGGTTGAACAGGGTGGTCTTGCCCGCCCCGTTGGGACCCACCAGCGCGTGTACGCCGCCTTCGCGGACCACCAGGTCCACCGAGTCGACCGCGCGGAAGCCGCGGAACACCTTCGTCAGGGCCTGCGTACGCAGTGCCACCCGACCGTTCGTCGTCACACGGCTTCCTTCCAGGCGACCTTCGGGGGAGCGGAGAAGTTCGGGTCTGTCGCCCACTCGGCGGCACTCCCTCCGGCGTTGCGCGGCGCTGGCGGTCGAGACATGTCAGTCCCTTCTCGGTCACAGGCGACTCAGGTAGCGCGTCGACGGAGGGCGTCAGCGCACACAGACGAAGCTCTGCGCGCTGTCGGGGTCACCCGAGCGGTACCTCGGCCAGCCCGGGTACTCGCAGAGCGGTCGCGTCCGGCCGTTCCTACCATCCACAGCCACCGGCTTGACGGGCGGCTGTCCCTTCTCGACCCACCGCTCCAGAGCGGAGAGCGAGTCCCAGTTGGCAGCGAAGGCGGGTGCGCCGACGTTGGCGTGATTCGCGCCCGGTACGAGGTAGTACCGCATGAACTCTGATGTCTGTCGGGGCCCTACCGTGTCGAGCACCCGCCGGTAGTAGTCGTTCGTCGAGCGGTGCGAGACCAACTCGTCCGCGGCGCCGTGCAGGAGGAGCAGTTTTCCGCCGGATCGCGCGAAGGGACGGAGATCCGAGTTGTTGCGATCCTGGATGGTCGACAGGTAGCTGATCCGGGGGAGCCACTTTCCTGGTCGCCGAGGGTCGACGTCGAGGGAGTTGTGGTCCGGGTCCCTTGTCAGGAAGTACTTCACCCACTGGTCCCAGTACTGGACCCCGTATCCGCTCGTCACCGGCATGGGGTTGGCGGGCGCGGAGGTGCCGAATCCGAGGACTGGCGTCCGCATGTCCGCGCCGGAGAGGAGGGGGAAGCCGGGGTAGTGCCGCTCACCGCTGGCGATCCGGTACGGCCACACGAACGGCGTGGAAGCCGCGATCACCGAGGTGAGCTGCGCGTCGGAGAGGCAGGTCGGGCCGGTGTCGATGCCCCCGGGGCAGCGGAGTGCTCGGGGGTCGAAGTCGCAGCCGTCGAGGTTCGAGATTGTCTGGTCCTGGAGACCGTCCCGCCCGTCGCAGGCCGCCATGACGCTGTCGTAGAGAAGGGTCTGCTTGTCGGGTCCGGGGAACGCGCCGGGACGGGACATCACCTGCGCCAGGTATCCGAGATGCAGGATTTCCGCAGTGTTGTTCCAGGCCGGGTAGGCGGAGATGACGCCGTCGAAGGTATCCGGCCAGCGCTGGGCGACCACGAGGGCTTCACGGCCACCTGTCGAGCCGCCCGCGAAGTACGTCCGACCGGGTGCTGCACCGTAGCCACCACGGATGAGGTACCTGGCGGCGTCGTGGGTCTTCTTGAGCGCGTCGCCGGCGGCGAAATTGCGCAGCGCCTCGTCGTTCATGCCGAAGGACCCGTCCAGGGACCCTGCGGGACCCGCCTGATGGCCGGAGTCACTCGCGAACGTCGCGTAGCCGCGAGCCAGCGGGGCCTGCTGGTCGGGACGCCCGAATGGCATGTTCTGCGCGACGCTGGGAATCGTCCCGTTGTATCCACCGCCGCCGAACATCATCGCGTTGCGGTTCCAGTCGCGCGGCATGGCGAGTTGCAGCCTGATGTCCGGCGCGGCGGGGTCGACCGGGAAGAGCGAGGCACCGACGCTGCAGTACTCGACGGTCTCGCCGCTGACGGTCTGGGTCACCAGGCTCGCCGACCCGACGTGGCCGCCCCTGGTCGGCAGGCTGATCGCCGACGCCGGGATGTCCTTGCCCGCCAACTCCGCGCATCGCGGGGTGATGCCCGCCCCGGCGGTGGCGGGCGCGGGCCCGAGGACTGCCGTCGCGCCCACCAACGTGGTGACAAGCACCAGCCCGGCAGGGAGTCGTCTCGATCTTCCATGAACTCGGAGCGCTCGCTTCATAGCGGATCTCCTGCCTAAGCACGCTGTGCCGCCTGGCCGTCCAGATGCGGCACTGAGTGCCAACACTGTGCCATGGGTCACATTGGCCCGCAAGGGTCGAACCGTGCGTGCGTCCGGTGTGGACCGATGACCAGCAGCGGCAGGCCTTGCGTCGGTTGAATTACGCGTGTAACAGTGATGGCACGCGATGGCATTGATGGGACGACATGTCGGCACCGCGTGCCACGCTCGAATCGGGGAGGCCGTGCCGATGCCTGCTGTCCGAACTGCTCTCCGCCCGGTCGTCGGCATCGTCCTCGCGGTCGCGATCCTGACCACGACGCCGGCCACCAGTACATCCGCCCACCCGGTCCAGCCCGGAAAGAACCCGACCCGCGTCCACACCACCCTGGGTCCGATCGTCGGACGCGACGAGGGCCGCTCCAGCGGGACGTACTCGTGGCTGGGGATCCCGTACGCCGAGCCGCCGGTCGGGGCTCTCCGCTGGCGGCCCCCGAAGCCCCATCGGCAGTGGGTGGCGACACGACACACCCAGCAGTACGGGTCGGCGTGCACGCAACCTGGCCGCTTCTTCAGCCCATCCCCGAACGGACCCTTCTACGACCTCGCCGTACGCGACGGGTTGCAGCAGCCCGTCGGTGCCGAGGACTGCCTGACGCTCAACGTCTTCCGGCCGTCGACGACGAAGCGCAACCTGCCCGTCGTGTTCTTCATCCACGGCGGCAGCAACGTCGTCGGGTATTCGGCGGATCCGATGTACGACGGTCGGGAGCTGGCCAGGCGTGCCCAGGCCGTCGTCGTCACCGCGAACTACCGGACGGGAATCTTCGGCTGGCTGAGCACCGAAGGCTCGGGAAACGACGACCCGCTGTCGGCGTCCGGCAACTTCGGCACTCTCGACCTGGTCAACGCGCTCCGTTTCGTCGACCAGAACGCCCGCACCTTCGGTGGCGACTCCGACAACATCACCGTCATGGGGCAGTCGGCGGGCGCGGTGAACGTCTGGTCGCTGCTCGTCTCCCCGCTGGCACGTGCGATGGTCGACAAGGCGATCCCGCTCAGCGGTGGCCTGAGCACCCGAAGTGTCGCCGTCGCGAGGGCATATGCCGACCGCGTCGTGCGGGCCGCGGAGAGCGAACTCCCCTCCTCGGGCAGAACCGGCATCGACCTGCTCCGGTCGCTCCCCGCCGACGACCTCGTGCGGTTGCTCGTCCGGCACCAACTCGACGCGACGCCGGCGGTCATCGCCGACGGCACGGTGATCCCCGCGGACCCGTACGCCGTGCTCGGGTCCGGCGTCGGTCGCGACGTGCCCGTACTGGCCGGGAACACCCTTGAGGAAGGGAAGTTGTTCGGCAGTGCCATCGGAGCACACAAGCCGAGCGACTACGACCGGTTCACGACGCAGTACCTGTTCGATCCCGACAACCCGGGCGACCTGACTCCTTCGGACCTACTGACTGACGACTACCTTCCGGTGGACAAGCCCCAGGGCTGGAACGACGCAGCCAGGGCGCTGACCGACGCCGTCTTCACGGGCATCAACCGGGATTCCCTGAACGCGCTGGCCCGCAGCGGGAACCGATCGCTCTATCACTACCGGTTCGACTGGAACCAGGAGCCCGCCCCGTTCGACCAGGTGTACGGCGCCGTACACGCTATCGATCTGCCCTTCGTGTTCGGCACCTTCGGGCGCACCGTGTTCTCGTACGCCTTCAGCGAGCAGAACCAGCCCGGACGACTGAGGTTGTCGGACCTGATGATCGGCAGCATCCGGAACTTCGTCCACGAGGGGTCTCCGCAGCACCGGGGACTCGGTCGTACCTGGGAGCAGTGGCCGACGAGCCTGGTCCTGGATGCGGACGACCGGCACGTCCACCTTGGGTCGACGACCGACAGACCAGGGGAGTAGCGGCGGCGGGGTTTCGCGTGGACAGACGTCAGGAGCGGGCGTGCTGCGCAGCTGCGCTGGTGTGGGGTCGTGCGGTCGCCGGCGCTGCCCCGGCGTGGCCCCGCCGCGTGTCGACGGCGAGCAGCGCGAGGGCGACCAGCGTCAACGACCCGCCGACGAGCGCCAGCGGGCGTGCTCCTGAGGCGGACAGGAGGGCACCGCCGAGCAGCGAACCGCCGCAGATGCCGGCGTTGAACGCGGTACTGACGCCGGCCGACGCCATGTCGGTGCTACCCGGGGCGAGGTGCAGCATCCGGTTCTGCACGGCCGAGCCGAACGCCGCGTAGCCGAGGCCGATCCCGGCCAGGAGAGCTGCCGCGCCCGGTTGGAGCGCGCCGAGCGCGTACAGACCGAACAGCGAGGCGGTGCCGATGCTCAGCGGCGTCAGCAGGGAGACCATCGGCCAGCGGTCCAGGGTTCGTGACGCTGCCAGGGTGCCGACGACGCCGGCGGCGCCGGAGACGAACAGCAGCGGCGCCAGCATCGAGTCGGCGAAGCGGCTCACGTCGAGCAGGAACGGTGTGACGTACGTCTGCAGGGTCATGAAGCCGCCGATGCCGAGCGCCGTCGCGACCAGCAACAGGAGGAAGCGTCGGCCGTCCGGTGCCGTGCCCCGCGCGGCGCCGCCGGCGGCCGGGGGATAGGAGGGGAGGAGGACGAACACCGCCGCGGCGGTGGCCAGACCCACCCCGGCCAGCGCCGCGAACGACACCCGCCACCCGGCCTGCTGCCCGAGCCAGGTGCCGAGGGGTACGCCGAGCACCGGAGCGAGTGTCGCCCCGGCGGCGAACAGCGCCACCACCCGGCCGCGCACCGCGACGGGAAAGTGCCCGGTCACCGTCGCCGTGGCGACGGACCAGAACAACGCCTGTGCGAGGGCGGTCACGAGACGGGAGCCGGCGAGTACGGCGTACGTCGGCGCGAGCGCGGCGGTGGCGTTCCCGACGGCGAACAGGAGCATCGTGACGCCGAGCAGGTGACGCCGAGGAATCCGCCGGGTCAGCCGAGCCAACGGCACGGAGGCCAGCACGACCACGATGGCGTACCCGCTGACCAGCAGTCCCACCTGCGAGCGGGATCGGTCGAGATCAGGGGCGATGTGCGTCAACAGGCCGACGGGCAGCAGCTCGGTGGTGATGAACGCGAACGCGCCGAGCGACAGCGCGACGAGCACGGCTCTCGCCCGGCGGAGCGACACCTCCGGTGCCATGGACACCCCCCGTTCCTGGTCACCGTGATCGAGGGCCCACCCCGCGCTCAGCCTCCGCCGCTCGGAGAAGGATCGTCCGCCCGGCGGCGTAGTTCGCGCAAGACACCGTGCCGGCGCAGAGCCCACACGAGGCGCCGGACGCTGCGGTGCCGCACGAACAACACCGCCGCCCGGTGGATCACGCCGACGCGGTTGTCGTTCACCTGGTTGTCGACAGCCTGCCAGATCAGCTGGCGCGCTCTCGCGCTGTCCAGCACCGCCCGCAGCTCGCGCCGTACCACCGGATCCTCGGCCGCCGATGCGATGGCGGCAGCCTGACCCGGTCGGTCCGCGAGGGGTTCCGCCATCGCGGCGACGAGTGGCCGGCGCACGTCGTCCTGTTCGAGCAGCAGCAGCACCGCCTCCCGGATCTCGGTCGTGTCGAGACCGGACCGCAGCAGGCCCAACAGGCCGCGCTCGATCTCGCGGTCGTGGTCCGGATCGGACAGCGCGGCCAGCAGCACCGCCACCTCGTCGAGGTCGACGAGCTCGCGTATCCCGCTGCGGAACTCCGGCAACTCCCAGGCAGCCTGTAGGCCCTTCACGAGATCGCGGTTCATGACCCGTCCGCTACCCGGAAGTGGCAGCCGCCGAAACCCGGCGAGCCGTGCGCCCTCACGCCGCACACCGTCTGCCCTCTGCGAGAGGATCAGCCTGGAGAGGAGGCGGGCGACGACATGGATCTGGAAGACATCTACCGCGCGGAGTACGGGCGTTGTGTCGCCACCCTGGCCCGCGTGCTCGGTGACATCGACCTCGCCGAGGAGGCAGTGCAGGACGCCTTCGCCACCGCGCTCCAGAAGTGGCAGGTCACACCGCCGAACCCCGGCGCCTGGATCGTGACCACCGCACGCAACCGGGCCGTCGACAGGCTTCGTCGGGAGTCGACCCGTGCGGACCGGCACGCGCAGGCGCTGCTGCTGAGTCAACAGGACGAGCCCCGGGAGGTGGGGCCGGTGAAGGACGACCAGTTGCGGCTCATCTTCACCTGCTGCCACCCGGCGCTCGCCCCCGACGCGCGCACCGCTCTCACGCTCCGCCTTCTCGGCGGTCTCGACGTGCCGGAGATCGCCCGGGCGTACCTGATTCAGGAAGCGACAGTCGCGCAGCGGATCGTGCGCGCCAAGAGGAAGATCCGCGACGCCGCCATCCCCTACCGGGTGCCTGCCGAACACGAGTTGCCGGCCCGGCTGCCACCCGTGCTCACGGTGCTCTATCTGATGTTCAACGAGGGCTACACGTCCACCGCCAGCGCACTGATCAGGCCTGACCTGTGCACCGAGGCGATCCGGCTCGCCCGCGAACTGGCCGCGCTGATGCCCGACGAGCCGGAGGTCCTGGGCCTGCTCGCACTGCTGCTGCTCACCGAGGCGCGGCGTGCGGCTCGGCTCGGCCCGACCGGCGAACTGGTGCTGCTGGCGGACCAGGACCGGTCACTGTGGGACCGGACGCTCGTTGCCGAGGGCCACGACCTGGTCCGCCGATGCCTGCGGCTCAACCGACCCGGGCCGTACCAGATCCAGGCCGCGATCAGCGCGGTGCACACCGACGGCGCCACCACCGACTGGCGGCAGGTGCTGGCACTGTACGACCAGCTTCTCGCGCTCACACCGACCCCGGTCGTCGCGCTCAACCGGGTGGTCGCCGTCGCCGAGGTGTACGGGCCGGCGGTGGCCCTGGACGCGCTGGAGGAGGTGCACCTTCCGGGCTACCACCGGCTGCCCGCCACCCGCGCCGAACTGCTGACCCGGCTTGGCCGCGACGCCGAAGCCCGTGCCGCCTACGACGAGGCCCTGGCGCTGGTCACCAACGAGACCGAACGTGCCCACCTGCGGACGCGCCGCGCCGAGCTCGCACCCGCAAGCTGACGGCCACCCGCACCTTCCGGGGGTCGTCTCGCGGGAGCGCGGACCCCCTGTGTCCTCAGCGGCCGTCGAGTACTGAGGCGATTTTGGCTGGGGCGTTAAGGGCCGCCGACTGGTCCTCGGTGAGTCCGTAGCGCTGCCACCAGCCATCGAAGAGCGGTTCGTCGACGACGCTCGGACCCCGATCCGACGAGCAGGACGGTCGCCGCCGCGAGCACGGAGACCGCCACCGGAAACCACCCCTCCGGAAGGAACGACTCACCCGGTTCGGTGAATCGTGGCGCACCGCGGCTCGCCCACACGGCCTGGACGGCGGCGTACGCCACCATCCACGCCGCGGCGCCGTACGGCAGCCGGGCTGATCCCCGGTCCGGTCGCCAACCTGCACTGGCGCTTCTGGTCACAGGGCCCACCATCGCGGTCTTCGGGCTGCGGCACGTCCCCCACGTGGGTGAGCGGTGTCCCGCCGGAGCGGGAGGGCGGTCAGGAGCCCTGAGCGACCTGGACGACGAAGACAACCGGGGGCGGCTCGGCCCACTGCCGCTCGAACGCCTCAGCCCCGCCGCACGAGGATCGTCGGCGGTGACAGCGGGTGTGCCGCCACCGCCGACGTAGTGGTTCTGACAGCTCGGTCAGCCGGTACGACCACTGGCCCCCGTGTGGCCGATGGGCGTTCCGGCCGGTCGCCCGTTACGGCAGCGGACGGCCGAGGCGGGCGCAGGTGTTGGTGCCGCCCGCCAGGGAGGGGAACTTCAGGGTGGCGCGTGACGTCGGCCCGAACTGGCCGTCCGAGCTGATGCCCGCCTTGGTCTGGGCGAACTTCAGCGCGTTGTAGGTCAATTGGCCGAATGACCCGTCCTGGTTGAGTAGTGCCTTGCCGGCGGGCGCGAGGTAGCAGTCGTTCAGAGCCCACTGGAGGGCCAACGTGCCCGGCCCGCCGTCGCCCCAGAGCAGGGAGCACGGCAGGGCGCCGTACTGGCCGATCGGTGCGGCGACCTGGTAGCCCGCCTGGTTGCTGACGTACGTGTAGGACTCGCACTCGGGTTGGCTGCGAGCGTGGGCGGGGCTGGCGGAGACGAGCGCGCCGGCGATCATGGCCGCGAGCAACGTGAGCAGTGCGGTCAGTCGTTTCATGCTTTGGTCCTTCACCTCGATTGCCAGGTGTTCTCGCTGAACACCCCGTCGCAGGACATGAGCCCTGGTGTGAGGCTGGGGTGGGGCGAGGTTGTCCGACAGCTCCGGTGGCACCGGACAATCAACGTCGAACAATCGTCAGCGACTGGGTGGCGCCCCGCAGGACGGCTTGTACGGCTCGGAGGGGACGTACGCCGCCCACTCCTGTCGGCTCAGCTCGCGTCCGGCCGCAGCGCAGATCTGGGCCTTGGCGGCATGGAGGTCGAACGACCAGCGGACGATCCTCCCGTCCTCGGCGCCGGAGATGAGGTCTCCGTCCGCCGTGAAGGCGAGCCCGCGAATTCTCGCGCTGTGGCCGGTGAGGGTGGCGACGTGGTGCCGGGTGCCGGTGTCCCAGACGCTGATGGTTCTGTCGTCGCCAGCGGACGCGATCCGGTGGCCGTCCCGACTGAACGCAAGGACCTGGATGGGCGCGGTGTGGCCCTGGAGAACTGCGAGTTCACTCCCGGTCGTGGCGTCCCAGAGCTTGATGGTGCGGCTGTCACCGGCGGTCGCGAACAGCGTGCCGTCGGGGCTGACCGCGATGTCCTGCACCGTGCCCTGCCGGCTGTTGACCCGGCTGAGGAGCTTGCCCGTGGTGATGTCCCACGTGTTGACGTACCCACCCACGCTGGCTCCCAGGAGGCGGCGGCCGTCCGGGGCGAAGGCCAGCGAGGTGACGATCTGGGACCGGAACCTGGCCGTTATCTCGGTCGGCCTCGCGATGTCGCCGAGATCCCAGATGTAGGGCCCCAGCGTGGCGGCTGCGACCAGCCGGCCAGCAGGATCGACGGCGACGTCGGTCGAGGCGCCGATCCCCTTGGACCTGATCGGTGGCAGGGCGTGTTGTCGGCGCGGGAGATCCCAGATCGTGACGATGTTGTTCCGGGTCACCGAGGCCAGCCGTAGCCCGTCCGGGCTGAATGCGACGGCCTGCACCTCGTCGGGATGCCCACCGAGGACCGCCACCGGTCTGCCGTCGGTGTCCCAGAGCCGGACGGTGCCGTCACCACCGGCCGAGGCGACGCTGCGTCCGTCCGGGCTGACCTTCACGTCCTTCACCTGTGCCACGAACCCGCTGAACGGAGTGTCGGCGCGATTGTGGAGCACGATGGTTCCGTTGAAGCCGGCGGAGGCGAGCATCGCCCCGTCCTGGCTCAGTGCGACGGAGACCGTTTCGGTGCGACCTCGGTGCTGATAGGTCTGCACGGACTCACGGCGGTGCAGATCCCAGATGGTGATCGCACCGTTCTCGTCGGCCACGGCGAGCTTCCCGTCGGCGGGCGCGGAGATCGTCCACGCGTAGCGGCCGGAGAGTGGCAACGACGGGAGGCCTACCGGCTGGACGCCGGCGAGATCCCACAGGTACACCCCCCGGTCGTCGGCGGATCCCGCGAGGACATACCCGGAAGGGCTGAAGGCAACGGAGAACACGTGCTCGGCGGGCAGTCTGGCGTACACGGTGCCGGTGTCCACCCGCCAGGCGGCCGGGTGCTCCACCCCGTTGGTGGAGACGAGGAGCTTGCTGTCGTGGCTGAACGTGAGCGAACTGACAGTGCTCCGGTGTTCGCGAAGCAGGGTGCGAGTTCCGGCCCGCAGGTCGTACAGGGCGATGTCGCCGGCCCTGCCGGCGTTCGCGTCGGCGCCCGGCCCGCCTGCGAGACCGACGGCGAGCTTGGTGCCGTCGGGGCTGAAGGCCATGCTCGACCCGACGCCGTTCTCGGTCAACCGGGTCTTCTGCCGGCGGGTCGGCACGTCCCAGACGATGATGGACCCGACGGCGCCGTCGATCCCGATGGAGGCGAGCAGCTTCCCGTCGTCCGCGAAGGCCACGTCCTCGGCGCGGCCGGCGTGGCCCGACAGGGTGGCGATTCGATCGCCGCGTGCGGTGTCCCACAGTCCGATCGTGCCGTCGCCGGCCGCCGAGGCCAGGAGGGAATGGTCCGGGCTGAAGGCGACGGTGTAGATGGATGGGCCGCCGACGTTGAGTTCGGTGCGGCGGGGCGCGGAGGCCGCGCTCAGCACACTGCCCCGGGTTTCGGTGGTCGAGCTTCGCTCGTCGGCCTCGACGGCCAGCAGGCCGGCCAGATCCGGATCGGTGGCGAGCAGGGATCGGGCTTGCAGTGACAACTCACTGGACAGGGCGGTTACCTGCTGCCGGCGGGCGTCCTGGCGCTGTCGTACCGCGATGCCGCCGCCCAGCAGGGCGAGCACGAGCAGTGCGGACATGCCCGCGACGAGACGCTTGAACAGGCGGGCCTGTCGTCGTGCGCTGTTCTGTTCGGACTCGACGAGGGCCGAACTGGCCCGCAGGAAGGCACTTTCGAGCTGGTTCAGCTCCTCTGGATGGTCCTCGGCAAAGGCCCGCGCGGCCAGGAGTTGGGTTCCTCGGTACAGCGCCCCGGCGTCGTGGTCGATCGCGGCCCATGTGTGTGCGGCTTCGGTGAGTCGCCGGTGGGTGAGCAGGGTCGCGCGGTCGTCGGTCAGCCATCGGTGTAGCCGTGGCCAGGCCCGGATGAGCGCCTCGTGGGCCACCTCTACCGTTCCGTCACCCATGACCACCAGTCGGGCTTCGGCCAACTGGTCCAGGACTCGGGAGGTGACGGTCTCGTCGGCGATGCCGTCGAGTTCGGTACGCATGATTGGCCGCCGAGTGTCCTCGGTGCCGTCGCCCAACGCGGCGAGCCGCAGGAAGATTCGGCGAGAGGCCTGTTGCTCGGCCGTCGCGAAGTCGCCGTAGATCCGCTCGGCAGTCTGGGCGATCGCTCCGCGCACACCGCCGCTCGCGTGGTAGGCCGACAGGGTGAGGGCGGCCCCCCTTCGCCGATGCCACGTTTCGAGGAGCGCGTGGGACACGAGGGGCAACGCGCCCGGCTCTTCGGCGGTGTCAGCGAGCACCGTGCTGAGCAGATCGGGCTCGACGCTCATGCCGACCAGGGCGGCGGGCCGGAGGATGATCTCCCGAAGGTCGGCGGCTGTCACCGGCCGCACCAACAGGTACGCCTCGTCGTGCAGCGCGTCGGTCAGGTCCGGATGCTGCATGAGGTGGGCGAGGAAGTCGGCGCGTACGCCGAGCACCACTGTGGTGCGGCGGTCCGGCCCGTGCGCGGCGTCCAGTAGCGCTTCGATGAACAGGCGCCGTTCCGCCTTGTCCTGGCAGAGGGTGAACACCTCCTCGAACTGGTCCACGACGAGCAGCGCCTTGGCTTGCGGCGGGCCGCCAGCCAAGGTGTTACGCACCGCGATGTCGAGCGCGGTGACATCCGTGGTCAGGTCTCTCCGGAACTGATCCGCGTCCTGGCCGGTCAGCTTCGCGACCTCGGCGGCCAATGCCACGAGCGGGCGTTCGGTGGGCGTCAGCAACATCGTCCGCCACCGCTGCGCGAGCCCGCGGTCGGCGGCGACGGCTCCCAGCAGACCTGCCCGCAGCAACGATGACTTTCCGGTTCCGGACGCCCCGACGACGGCGGTGAGGTGCCGCCGATCGACCTGTGTCAGCAGTCGGTCGACCAGTTCGGTGCGGCCGAAGAACATCTCCGCCTGCTCGGGTTGGAAGGCCGTCAACCCCTGATACGGGCACCGCTCCACGGCGGTCGTGGCGGTGTCGGGGGTGAACGTCGTCGCGGCGGTGGCTGACCACCGTGCCCGCCACTCGGCCAGGTCGCCGCCACACGCCTGGGCGTACGCGAGCGTCACCTCCAGTGACGGCAACCGGTCACCCTTCGCCGCGTCCGCCAACGTGCTCGCCGAGAAGTGCGCACGCCGGGCCAGCAATCGGTAACTCGGGTTGCCGGCCTGCTCCCGCAACTGCCGCAACTGCCACGCCAACCGCTGTACCGGGCCTGCCTCCGGGTCCACCGGCTTCTCCGGACGGCCCAACACCCACCTCCGCATCCTGGGCCGCACGAACAGCCGCGCGACCGTGGCGATCACCGGAACCGGGTGCGCGCCGGCTCGGATCAGAAGGAGTATGCGGCTGTCGATCCGTGACCCCCGGCTGGGGCCCGCCGGCACTCCTCAAGGAATGCTCAAATTCGATCGGCGTACGTCGCTGCGGCCGTGATCGCACATACGCTCACCGGACCCAGCCCGCTCACGCGGCATGGCTGTCCTACCGGTGGCGACGCGCGCCGAGTCCGGCCAGCACCCCGATCACCGTCCAAGCAGAAGGAGGGGGAATGCGGCGCACACGACAGCGCATCGCGCTTCTCGCACTGCCAGCCCTGGTGGGAAGCATGCTCGTGGCGACCGGGCCCGCGGGCGCGGATCCCACCGGTCCGTCGGCCACCGTCGGTCAGTCCCATATCGACGATCGCGACGCGGTACGTCTCGTGCACATCAGACTGACCGGCGCGGACATGCTGGACACGGTGACCGCCGCCGGCTTCGACCTGGAGCACGGTCTGCGACGCGTGCCGACCGGCATCGAGGGTGAGGCGGTGGTGACCGCCGAGCAGCTCACCGCCTTGAAGGGGATGGGCGTCGAGGTGCTCGCCGACGACGCGGGCTTCGCCTGGGCCGACGAGGCCGACGGCGGCTTCGGGGCCGCCGGCGCCCGGGCGGTCCAGCCGTCGAGCCACGAGGCGACGGTACGCGTCGTCCGCGCCGACTGGTTCACGACGAAGGGCCAGGGCTTCCTCTACGTCGAGGCCCGGACCACCGAGGGGCAGCAGGCGGAGCCGATCGTCGGCATGCAGCTCGAGAACGACTCGGGCAAGGGCTCCCCGTTCGGCTTCTCCCGGACGATGAGCCGTTTCGTCGACTCCGGGCAGTACATGTTCCACCGGAACCTGTTCAAGCTCGACACCCGTCCCGACAAGATCCGGGTGACGAGTTCCACCGGCGGCGTCGCCACCGGCGCCGTCTCAGATTGGCTGGAGGACGCTCCGCCGCCGCTGACGGCGAACCCGTCCTACAAGTCGGACTTTGTGGACGGCTACCGGCACCCGCAGCAGCTCTACAGCCGCGCCAAGGAGATCGCCCGCCAGTACCCGGACATCGCCGAGATCGTCTACCTGCCGAACCAGACCAACGGGTACCAGCGCAAGGCGCAGGCCCAGATCGGCGGCACAGGACAGGCGGCGGTCGTCGTCACCTCGGCGGCGTGGGGCCACGAGGGGGGCAACGACATCACTGTGGACTTTGTCGACCGGCCCGGCGCGAACCTCCCGCTCGCGGTGGAGGTGGCGGGCAAGGCCGTCCGCGTCCTGCTCGCGAAGGATGCCGCCGGCGTGCCGGCGAGTACGGCCACCGAGGTGGCCGAGGCGCTGCGGACCCGCTCCCAGGGTCTCATCGACCGGGCGCACCCGTACCGGGCCAACGAGGGCACCGGCATCGTCGCGCCAACCGCGGGTCCGGTCGCGCTCACCGACTTCCTCGACCAGAAGCGCGTCGGCGCACCGGCGGGCGAGGTGCCGCGGGGCCCGGTCACGATCCCGGTCCTGCGCATCGGCAAGCACCGCGACGGCAAGAAGCCCGGCGTGTTGATCCAGGCGCAGGACCACGCCCGTGAGTGGGTGCCGGCGACGACCAGCCTGGAGTCCGCCGAGCGGCTGGTGCACAACTACCGGTCCGACCGGGAGACGAAGAAGATCGTCGAGAACACGGACGTCTTCTTCATCCTGTCCAACAACCCGGACGGCGCGAACTACAGCTTCTACAACTTCGCCTCCCAGCGCCGGAACATGACCAACCACTGCCCGGACGCGAACGCCGACCCGGGTCGACGCAACTCCTGGGGCGTCGACCTGAACCGGAACTACCGGGTCGGGTCGGGCCACGACGGTTACGCCGGGGCGTCGACCAGTTGCGTCAGCGACACCTACCAGGGGCCGGCCGAGCTGTCCGAGCCCGAGTCGAAGAACATCATCTGGCTGGTCGAAAAGTACCCGAACATCAAGTTCATGATGTCGGTGCACTCCAACGGCGGTCAGCTCTTCTGGCAACCCGGCGCGTACATCGCGGACGGCCGCATCACCACGCCACGTCCTCCGCTGGGTGACGAGGCGTTCTACTGGCAGTCGGCCGCCCGGATCCTGTCGCAGGTCAAGGCACACCGGGAGACCGTCGTCACGCCGGAGAACGTCGGCGGCTCGTCCGACGTCCTCTACTCCTCGGCGGGCAACGTCCGCGAGGACCTGTACCACACCTACGGCATCTACGCGTTCGGCTGGGAGGTCGGCGGCTCCGTCTACAACCCGGCCACCGGCGACTGGCAGGGTGGTTCGTTCCAACCGGAGTGGGTGGGCAATCCCGACCTGGTCAGTGGCCACGCCGAGACGATGGAGTACGCCAACGGGATCATGGAGATGTTCCGGGTCGCGGCGGACTGGGGGAAGGACAAGAAGGACCCGACGTCCCAGCTCGTCCCCGGCGCGGGGCGCTACTCCAAGCCCGTCGACGTGCGCTTCGAGACCAGCGAGCCGGCCACCGTCTACTACACGACGGACGGCAGCCGACCCACCCTCGAGTCACCCCGCTACGCGGCTACCGAGTTCCGTGAGCCGGGGCAGGTGTTCCACGTGACCGAGACGACGACGTTCCGCTGGTTCTCGGTCGACAGCGCCGGCAACATCGAGAGGAACTACGACCCGACGAAGAGCGACAGGCGCAACAACTACCGGACGGCGACGATCAAGATCGTCAACAGGTAGCGTTCTTCCACTGGTCGTCGCCCCGCCAGTGCGGTCCGGGCGGCAGCCGGTGCGGCCGGGGGACGCCGGCCGCACCGGCTGCCCGGTGGTGGTCCGCCGTCACCGGAGGGGGACGGTTCGACGGCGGACCGGAGGGGGGATCGGTGCCTCGGTGTGCGAGGCAGGGGTCAGGAGCGCCGGCTCAGTTGCCGTGGACCTCCAACTCCCACAGCGAGTAGCCGTACGCGGGCAGGGCCCGTTGGGTGCCCTGGACGCGCAGGTAACGACCGGTGGCCGAGATGGCGATGTCGTCCACACCACCGTCGCCGGTGGTTGTGGTGTGGACCGTCGACCAGGTGGCGTTGTCCGGGGAGACCTGGACCTGGTACGCCCGTGCGTACGCCGCCTCCCAGGTCAGCCTGACCCGGTTCAGGGTGCGGGACGCGCCGAGGTCCACAGCTATCCACTGCGGGTCGGCGTACGCGCTGCCCCAGCGGGTGGCCGTGTTGCCGTCCACGGCGTTGGCCGCGACATGCGCGCTGCCCGGCTCGACGCTGGACGCGGTGACCGGACGGCCCCGGGAGAGCACTGTGCCACCGGTGGCGCTGCCGTAGACGTTGAGGTCCCACAGCGAATAGCCCCACTGGGTCGCTCGCTGGGTGCCGTACACCCGCAGGTAGCGCCCGGTGCCGGTGACCGTGAGGTCGTCGACGCCGCCGTCTCCCGCGGTCGTGGTGTGGACCGTCGACCAGGTGACGTTGTCCGGGGACACCTGGACCTGGTACGCCCGTGCGTGGGCCGTCTCCCAGGCCAGCCGGACGCGGTTGACCGCGTAGGTCGCCCCGAGGTCGACGGTGATCGACTGCGGGTCGGCGTACGCGCTGCCCCAGCGGGTGGCCGTGTTGCCGTCAACGGCGTTGGCCGCGACGTGCGCGCTGCCCGGCTCGACGCTGGACGCGGTGACCGGGCGGCCTCGGGCCAGGTCGGTGGCGGGCGGCTCGCTCGGGCCGTCCGTCCTGATCCGTACGTTGCGGTAGTTGATGTCCATCCCGGCGCCGTCGTTCTGCAACCCGATGTAGCCGTTGGCGATGGCCCGGCTGCTGACGTAGTCGTTGATCTTGACCCCGTTGAGCCAGATCTCCACCCGCTGACCGTGCACGCCGATCTCGTAGGTGTTCCAGGAACCGGGTGGGTTGAGCGCCGCCGCACGGGCCGCCTGGTTCGGTGCCTGAAGGCTGTAGACGCTGCCGGTGGTACGCGACGGGTCGCCGTCGGTGGCGTCGATCTGGATCTCGTGACCGGCGTCGACCGGGCCCCACGGGTCGCCCTGCGGGTCGGGGAACCCGATGAAGACGCCCCCGTTGTCGTCGCCCGGCATCATCCAGTCGACCTTGAGTGAGTAGTTGCCGAAGGTCCGCACCGGATACCAGAGCAACCCCATGCCGCCGTACGAGGTGAGGGTGCCGTCGGTCAGCGTGAAGCCGCCCGGTCCGGCCTGCCGCCACTGCGCGAGGCTGGCCTGGGTGCCGTCGAACAGCGGGGTGTAGCCGGGCTCCGGCCGGCAGTCGGCAGCAACGGCGCCGGCCGCGACCTGGATGCCGCCGAGCAGCATGCGGGTGAAGGTCGGGTCGCTGTAGCTCTGCTCGGTGTGACCGAGCCCGGTGTACCAGGAGCGCCCGCCGCCGTAGCTGCGGCACCACGTGATCGGGTGGTCGCCACCCATCGACCCGCCGCTGTACGACGACTCGTCGAGGCTGGCCAGCACCTTGACCGCCGAGCGGGGGTTGGCGCGGTAGTTGTACCACTCGTCGGTGCGGGTCCAGGTCGACGGCAGGTGCGCCGTGGAGGCGTTGGCCCGGTCCTCGGCCCGGACGGTCGCCTGCTGGGTCGCCGGGTGCGAGGCGAAGTACGCCCCGACCAGGCCGCCGTACCACTGCCAGTCGTACTCGGTGTCGGCGGCGGCGTGCACCCCGACGAAGCCACCACCGGCGGCGATGTACGCCTCGAACGCGCTCTGCTGGCCGGCGTTGAGCACGTCACCGGTGGTGCTGAGAAAGACCACCGCCTGGTACTGGGCGAGGTTGGCGGTGGTGAAGGTGGCCGCGTCCTCGGTGGCGGTGACGGTGAAACCGTTCGCCGTGCCGAGCTGCTGGATGGCGGCGACGCCGTTCGGGATGGACGAGTGCCGGAAGCCGGCGGTCTTGGAGAAGACCAGGACCTTGGTCAGGGGTGCGGCCTCGGCCGGGGCCGGGGCCGTCGCCGCACCCGCGGCGACGGTGAGCCCGGCG